>NZ_NHNZ01000006.1:20280-20493 GCF_002727095.1 Halorubrum sp. C191
AGTTTCACCGGAAACACGGTCTCCCCCCTGTTGGTCGACCCGCCTGAGGCACTCAGCGAACACCTCGTTTCCGGTGAAACAGTCTCCTCAGACAGTGTCCGTTGACCTCTCCACACCCGTATATTCGGATTTTCCAACGGTCATCTCTTCTCCGCTCACTCCTCCCAGCCGAATTACTCTATGAGCCCGATCACTCCATGCGTTGGAGCGCGT
>NZ_NHNZ01000095.1:0-1031 GCF_002727095.1 Halorubrum sp. C191
TGCGGTTTAGGAGCCGTCGGGCGCGTCGAAAGGAACTGTATCATCGTCGATGAGACGGAACGGCGGCAGCCGAGCGCGCTATCGCTCCCCGTCGTCGCCCGAGTCGGCCGCGTCGCCAGACTGGCTGGGGAGCCGCGTGGGGTCGGCCGGGTCGTCGCCGTTCAGCGAGTCGTCGCGTTCGAGCACGTACAGCAGCGGCCCGAGCGCGGTCAACACGAGGACTCCGGGTAGGGGCGCGTCGGGAACCGCGAGTAGCGTGACGAGGCTCGCACCGCCGGTGAGCACGACGAGCGCGGCCCACGCCGCCGGCGAGCCGAGGTCGACGCCGACGCGCGCGGCGTCGCGGTAGACGGCCGCGGCGATCAGCGCGACGACGACGCCTCCGCCGCCCCCGACGAGGGCCGTGGTGACGGACATACGGCTTGTTGGACCGAGACGCGAAAAAGGGTGTCGCGAGCGAGAAGGACTGGGAACGAGCGCGGAATCGAGAACGGGTGGGAGAGTCGAGACCAGGAAACGGGCCTACGGCGCCTCGCCGGTCTCGATGCTGAAGGAGTCGCGCGGGTACGCGACGCAGGTGAGCGTGTAGCCGTCGTCGATCTCGGCCTCTTCGAGCATCTGCTGGTTGTCGTGCTCGACGAAGTCCTCGGAGGGGCCGTCCGCGATCTGCCCGGCACAGGAGACGCACTGGCCCTGTCGGCAGGCGTACGGGAGGTCCCACCCCTCGTCTTCGCCCTGTTCGAGGATGGGCTCGTCGTTGGAGAGCTCGACCGTCTCGCCCTGCTTGACGAACTCGACCTCGTAGTACTCCACCTCGTCTTCGGGGATGTCACCGGGGCCGGAGCTGACGGTGCCGCCCTCTTCGAGCTCGCCCTCCCCGCCCTCGGCGCCGCCCGCCGGGATGGCGCCGCCGCCACCGCCGCCGCCGACCGCCCGGTTACCCGGTTCCGGGAACTCGGTCTCGGGGACCGACGACGCGCGGTGTTCGAGCACTTCGTCCGAGACGTCGGTCGTGGGTTCCCACCCCGTCC
>NZ_NHNZ01000210.1:0-262 GCF_002727095.1 Halorubrum sp. C191
ACGAACTGCGTGATCAGGTCGCGGTGGATCGGCTCCCACGCCTGCTGGTCGCCCGGTCGGCGACCGTCGTTCTCGGGAAGAGGGTCCTCGGCGTCCGACTCCCGGGCGTAGTGTCGGGGAATGTACCCCTGCGCGTGCGCCCATCCGCACCACGACGCGACGTGTGCGTAGTAGGTGAGGACGGTCCCGGCGGCGTATCCGGCGGTCGAGAGGTACCGTGCGTAGTCCGAGAAGACCGTGGTGTCGAGGTCCGCGAACCGGA
>NZ_NHNZ01000210.1:294-6413 GCF_002727095.1 Halorubrum sp. C191
GCCGAGACACCAGCGTCGGAATCGATTCAGTTCGCGCTCAGCGTCCGTTCGATACGCACCCTCCTCGCCGGCGTCACCCTTCCCCTTGTCCGTGAGATACTTCGTGAACGTGTCCTCGATCGGCGTCTCGACAGAGCGACGGCCCGTCATTGGGCCTCCGGAGTGTGGGGGTTGTGTCGTCGGACCACCGCTGCGGACGCGACGATCCGGACGGAGCGACTGTGTGGGGAAGCGTCGGGCATAGTTTTGGATCTGGCTCGTTTGGGGCCACGGGTGGGGGTCACTAAGAGTTTACTCTGTCTTACGCAACTAAGACAAAGTAATTTATTCCGCCGGATATTGGAACATCTGTGAGAATACCGGCTGATTTCGGCCGCTAGAACGCTTCTAGTCCGAACAGGGCGATCAGTAAATCGGATATCGCTATACACAATTAGACCCGTGGTGTTCCCCACAGTTTCGGAAGATGGGTCATTTTTGGCCAAATTCTTGCTGATCAGTGGTTCAATTCAACAACCGAAAGCTGCTTTCAAACGCTTGTCGACATACTGTTGGGTCAAAGGTTGGAAAATACGTGGATTTTAGCGCTGCTGAATAGGGTTGCCACTCCCGAACCGCAGACTCAGCGAGGGTTCAGCTGATCAGTCGTGCGGGATCAACGCCGAGGCAACGAGCTCAACACACTCACCCGCAGTCAACACGGGTGCGTAGTCCATCTCACCTCCCACGCCCGCTTTCAGCAAGAAGTCGGTGAGCCGCCAGATATTGTACAAGAGGACCGCGAACACGAAGTAGAACAGGCGAACGCGGTAGTCTTTCGAGGAGGTCTTCGCGAGAAAGTCGCCCTTGATCGATTTGTACTCACTCTCGATCTGCCACCGGCGGCTGTAGCGCTGACAGAACGCCTCGGCCTCATCGGGACCGACTCGGAGATTTGTCGCGAAGACGGCCGTTCCCTCTCCACTCGTCGACGGCACGTACAGGAGCCGCATTGGATGCGAACCAGATTCCACATGGACAGAAGCCGACTCAACGGCCACCTCTTGGTCGTCTTCCTCCATTTGTTCGAGTACATCCTGTTCGGAGCTGGAGACCCGCTTGGGTATGAGGTAGTTCACATCGAGGTTTGAGAGCGTCTGAAACACGCGTATCGAATCGAACTCCCGATCACACAGCACTGTCTCGATTGGAACGTGCTCTTTTGCTCGTCGAACGAGCCGTCGCACAGTACGATGGATCTGATTCGACGGGTTCTCATCCCACTCAGAGCTCTCTCGAACCGGTTCCACGGCAAGAACGAGCGGGATATTCTGTCCGATGATCGAGAGCGTTGCGAATTTGAACGCTCGACCGTCTCTGTCCTTGGTCCCGCTGACCATCGGCATCTCTTCGACCTCTCCGTAGTAGGGAATGGTGGTGATGTCGATCGCCGCAGTGACTGGACGGCGGAATGTGGATTCAGAAGCGATGACCGAGAGCAAGCGATCCGTCGTCTCGTTAAAGCCGTCCACGAGCTCGTCAGGATCGAACTGCTTGACTGCGCGGAGATGAGTATCACCGTGGGGGACGTACTCTTCACCACGCCGGTACTGGAAGCGAGTCGCTCCCTGCGCGGTTCCGCACCGGACCATCCCCATGAACGTCTGTAACTCCTCAGCTTTGAACGTTGAAGTAGGAGCATGACGTAGGCGGTAGTGAAGACGGATGATGCCGATTACGGACTTCTCCGACGCTAACGTTCAAAGCTGAGTTGCTCATACGTCCCGCGCCCGCGTCGAGAGAGACCGCGAGAGCGCGACCAGCGGTCGCGCTCGCGGCCTTTCAAGCCGGCTGAGACGTAGAACTCGTCAATTTCGACTGGTCCGACGAGCTCGAGTGACGGCGCGTCGAGCGCTTCGCCGAAGCGCTCGACACGCCTGTGGATCGTTTTGTAGGTGACCTCGATTTCGCACTGTAACTGCCTAAGACTCGTGTTAAAGCGCAAAAACGCGTAGATCGAAAACAGCCACTTGCGGAGCACGATCTTCGAATGAGCGAAGATCGTGCCGGTTTTATCGTTGAACGTGCGGCCGCAATCCTTACACAGATACCGCTGAAAGTGCCCGTAGCTGCCGTTTCTGACCGTCCGGTCAGAACGGCAGCGAGGACAAGAAACGCCGTCACGCCAGCGAACCTGCTGTAACAGGTCCGCTGCGACCGGCTCCGACCCAAACGCATCTAGCGGAATCATTCGTGTCGGACACCGCTGACGCGGTGTCCTTGTCCTCTTCGACTCGATAGCGACAGCTCAGCAGTATCAACAATCTCCTACAGAAGAGCGTATAATTTAAATACTGATTTGCTTTCTGGTATTTTTGATGTGACCCAACGCTGCTTACCCACTGCTATTTGCGATCGCTACACCTTTCGGCAGTCGGAAGACGACCGAGGCTCGACTCACGGTCCCGTTGTCTGCTCGTGCTGTTGCCACGACGACCATGGATACCTGTGTACTGCCGGTAGTTCCGATCCAGACGAGTGACAGATAGCTCGACGAGTCCAAGGAAAGCGCGGTAGTGGTGCGGTTCTCCGTTACCGTGTCTGTCACAAAGACGACCGCGATTACAGTGACGTGTCACACGGATACCGAAGCACATTAAAAAATAGAAAATGACATCTTTCGTATTTTAAGGACATCACAGTGGAGTGATCCCGTATCCGACCACTATCGATCCGAGACATTCGCGGCGAGGATCTGTATACATACCGGCGCACGAACAGTCGTCGGCGCGTCCAGTCGGCGCAGTTCCCCGTTTTCGATTGCAAAGGGGATCACATCATCAGTATGCTGGTGGCAGACGAACAGACGTGTTCCGTCAGGACTGATTCGAAAGTTTCGGGGCCACTCCCCGCCCGAGGGAGTGACGTCAGTACGCTCCACGTCACGAGGGTCGTCACCGACCGCGACGGTTGCCAGCGAGTCGTGACCGCGGTTCGACGTGGACACGTACTCGCCGCCGGGGTGGACCTGCACCTCCGCCGCTATCGTTCTGTCGGCGTCTACCTCCGGTGGAAGCGTCGAGACGGTGACTTCGACCGACGGATCGCGGGGGTCAGCGTGATCGATAACCGTCATCGTTGCGTCGAGTTCGTTCAGGAGATAGCCGACGGGGGCGTCCGGGTGCGAGGCGAAGTGACGAGGACCGGCACCCGGGTTGACGGAGACAGCCGCGTCCGCGAGGTGAACGAGCTCTCCGTCGTCGCGGTCGAGTTCGTAGACCACGAGCGTATCGGTCCCCAAGTCGGGCACGTACACGATCGAGTCTGTGACGAACCACGCCGAATGAGGGTGTGGCGCAGTTTGGCGGTCAGGGTTCGGTCCGGAACCCCCGTGTTCCTGCAGGTCGACCGGACCGGCGAGTTCCCCCTCCGCTGTCAGTGAGAGTAACGCGACGGACCCGCCGACAAAGTGGGAAACGACGGCGTACTCCCCTAGCGGGCCGACGGCGACGTGGCAGGGGCCCGCGTCGCCGGTTGCACTCCGATCACTCCTGTCGAGAGCGCCGGTGGCGGGATCGACGTGATAACTGACGGCAGAGCCGTCTTCGCGTTCGTTGACGGCTACGAGGTACTCACCCGAGGGGTGAAAAGCGAGGAACGATGGATCCGCCTCATCGGCGGCGTCGATCCGTGGGAGTGCCCCGTCAGTCTCGATCCGGTGCGTGGTGATTCCTTCGCCGCCCTCTCGGGTATACGAACCGATGACCGCGATGTCTCCGTTACCCATCATTCTCCAGGTCCCGCCAGCTGTGTTCCGGTTCCCACCCGAGGAGTGTCGCAGCCTTTGAGAGTCCGAGGATCGCCTCGTGGCCCTCCAGCGCTCTGCGGGCCTCGGCGTCGGGATAGAACTCCGCCACGAGTTCTTCGGTGGGCGCGTCGGCCGTGGTGTCACCGGCGACCGCCCAGAACACCTCGTGACCATCGAAGTCGGCCGCTACCGCCCGCCGTGCGATTGACGCCGCGTCCGGCATCGCGAGGTACGAGAACAGCACGTCCCGACCCGTGGCAGGGTGAACGTCGTCGAGAACATCGAGGGACCGGTCCGGTTCGAGGAAATACTCGCGCATCTCCGCTTCGGTCGTGACCCATGGGTACCGTATCGATGCGATCGAGATGTCAGTCGACGGGCGTCGGGCGAAGCCGTCGGCCGTAACCTCCATCGCGTGCTTGGCGATTCCGTACGGATCGTCCGGTGTCCGGGGGTGGTTCTCGTCGAGTGGGACGTATCGGACATCGGCTGGACGCTCCTGATGTTCGCTCCCAATCGCGTTGATACTGGACGGGAGGACGACCGATTCGAGACCGAGCGACTCTGCCGCCTCCATGATGTGTTTGGCCGACAGCACGTTACTCTCGTACACTCGATAGTCGGGATTGCTGTACGGGTCGGGAATAGTCCCCATGTGGATCACGGCGTCCGCGTCCACCTTCGCGAGTGCCCCGTACACCTCGCCAGCGTCCAGCAGATCGGTCGTGATGTAACGGTCGGAGACGTCCTCGCGTTGTTTTCCACGCGCGATGTTCGCCGTCTCGTAGCCGTACTCATTCAGATGGGCGATGATCGCCTCACCGATCTTGCCGTTTCCTCCGGTCACTGCGATGGTGTCTACTGTCATGGATCGTGTGGTATCAGTCTCTCAGCTCTCTTCGAGCAGTCCCTTGATGTAGCCGATTGCGAACAGTCGACCCATGTCGGTGTAGCCGGCCATGGCGTCTTCCCGGTCCTGTTCGCCAACCATTCGCGGGACGTGGTCGGGACGGATCGGCCCGTCGAAGCCCACGTCTCGGTAGGCCTCGATGGCTGCCTTCATGTCGGTCGGCCCCTCGTCGTGCCAGGTCTCGACGAACTCGCGTTCGTCACCCTCGACGTCGCGAAAGTGGACGAAGTGGATGCGGTCGCCAAACTCGCGGATCGCCTCGATGGTGTCCCCCGCCATCGCGGAAAAGTTGCCCTGACAGAACGTGACGCCGTGGCGCTCGCTGTCGGACATGTCGAGGATACGCCGGTAGTCGTCGACGGACTGGACGATTCTGGGAACGCCTCTAACGGGCGAGGTCGGCGGGTCGTCGGGATGTAGTGCGAGGTTGACGCCGTACTTCTCGGCGACCGGCACCACCTCGTCGAGGAAGTACTGGAGGTTCTCCCAGAGTTCCGCCTCGGTGATGTCCGCGGCCTCGTGGTCGGGCGCCCGCTCCATCCAGTCGTGGTCGTATCCGATCCGCTGTGAGTCGCCCCGGCCCGGGAGGGAATCGGACGTCCGGATCACGCCGAGCGGATTCTCGGTCCACACCCAGCAGTAGGTGTCGATCCCGAGCCGGCCCATGTTCTCGATTAGCGTCTTGACGGTCTCAATCTCCCCGTCGCGGCCCTCCTCCCCGAGGACGGTCTTCTCAATCGGGGGGCGGTCCTCGACCACGTCCAGCGAGAAGCCGTGGTCGGCGAAGCGGGTGACAGTACGCTGAAGAGTGTCGTACTCCCACCAGTTGTTGACTCCCCAAAAACGGACGACAGCGGTGTCAATACCGAGTTGCTTCGCAATGGTCCAGCGTCGGTCTGGCTTCGGCGGGAGCATTACGGTCGGATTCATGTCGTAGCGGTCAGTCATTATGTTCGTGATCGTGAAGTGTCGATCGCCGAGCTATATAAGGATTGTCAGCACCCGTACTACGCACTACCTGGGTGGCAGTTGTGCTCAACATCCGGTAAGCAGAGGCGACAAAGTCATCGCCCCGTTCCGTCGGGAGCCGGTTCTTGTACCAGAGGGTAGCGCCACAGTATAGACCGGTACATGCGAGGAATTGGTAATTTCAGTACCTCACAAAACTGCTCTATTGAAAATGTGGTACTGGAGCGGGATCATAGTGTTTTGGTGAGCTTCTTGAGGTTGTTGAGGGCCAACGAGAGGACGATCTCACGGAACTGTCGGTGTGAGTCGCGGCACGCCGCGACGAGCGTCAGTTGGTCACCGTGACGCCCTCGCCAGCGTGATCGGCCAGTGCGCGACGAGCCGCCGCGAGAACGGCTGTTTCGCGGCGGCTCTTGACCTTTGTAGCCAGAACAGACTTTGCCAGATTCGTCG
>NZ_NHNZ01000181.1:0-3406 GCF_002727095.1 Halorubrum sp. C191
CGGCGACGCCCGGCGCCGCCGATCCGGCCACGGCGGCCGCCAGCACGTCCGCGACCACCGCCCGACCGTGTCTCCGAGCCGTCGTGTCGATGGGCGCCGCGAGAAAGTCGCTGACGGCTCGCTCCCACTCACGTGTGTGTGATTCTGCCATACATTGAGGATGCGCGTCGCGGACAAAAGCGTATGGGACGCGACGGACGCGGAAAACGGTCGGGCGCTACCGGCTCGCGAGCGTACAGAGGACGCGCGGCGGCGCCGGTGCCCTGGCGCGCTCCCAGAGCGTGGTCGCCCGGTCGGCCCCAATTACCGGCGCGACTAGGTTCCGGAACTTCGATTCGAGCCGCGCCTCCTCGAAGGGGTTGTGTTCGCCTCCGCGCGGCGCGGCGACCTCCTGAGACCGTCGCCCGTCCGCGGTCTCGACCGTCACACGGGCGCCCCGCTGTTCGGGGGCGCGGGCGGCAATATCGTCGTCGACCGCGACGGTTACGCGCTCGGCTAAGGCGATCGCCTCGGGCGTTATCGCCTCGTCCGTGAACGCGGGCGGCCCGGAGTCGCCGCGAAGCAGCGCCGTTGCGACCGCGAAGGGGATCGAGAACTTCGCTTGTAGCTGGTTGCGCGGCCGCGGCTCCGTCAGCCGCGCGGCCGCCGGGTACGTCTCGACGCGGACCGACTCGACCGCGCTCGGGTCCACCTCGGCTTCGAGCGCGGCGACGGCGTCCAGTGCCGGGTGCGTGTACCGGCACGCGGCGTGGATCTTGAAGTACCCGTGTTCGATCTCCCACCGATCGCCCAGCCCGGCGGCGAGGGCCGACTCGTCGATGTCGCCCGCGGCGGCGTGTTCGAGGTGCCGGGCGACCCCGTTCCGGAGGCCGCCGAACCCGGCTTCGGCCTGATCGACGGCGACCAGCGCCGCGAGGTTGCTCATGCCCGCGTAGGCGTTCCGCACGGTTGCGCCCTCCGTCGCGGCCTCGAACCGGGTGTGTTGGGCGTAGTTCGCCGCGATCGCCATGGCCGACCGCGTCGTCTCCGGGTCGAGTTCGCGCGAGCGGGCCACTGCGGCCGCGCCGCCGACCGCGCCCCACACGCCGTGCGGGTGGTACCCGGACCGGAGCGTGCCGAGTGTGCGTGCGGTTCGGACGGCGACCTCGTACCCCGCGACGAATGAGCGCACGAACGCGTCGCTGTCGCTGTACCCGATCTCTGCGTCGGCCAAGAGCGCCGGTAACACGTGAATCGCGGGGTGGCCGGCGGCGAACCGGTGTCCCTCGTCGAGTTCAAGGACGGTCCCTGCGGCACCGTTACACAGCGCCGCGAGCGGCGGGACTGTCTCGCCGCCGTCGGCGCCGATGACCGTCGCTCCGCCCGAGATGCTGTCGGTCCAGCGCCGCGCGAGCGCGTCGACCGCGTCGTCGGTCGACCCCGCGACGATCGCGCCGAGGGTGTCGGCGACGGTGAGCCCCACGCGGTCGCAGACTCGGTCGGGAATCATGTCCGTCTCGACCTCCGCGGCGAACGTCGCCAGCTCGCGTTCGGGCTCAGTCGGCATCGTCGTCCAATAAGTCGGTGCGCGCCCGGAGCAGCTCGACGAACCGGGACGGCCACGAGATAACGCCCTTCGGGCTATACAACACGATCGCGATGAGGATGGCCCCGTAGACGGCGTTGTTCAGTCCGGGAATCTCGAAGGACTGTCGGACGAACTCGCCGACCGGGATGACGATGAGCGACCCCACGATCGGCCCGAGGACGGTGCCGACCCCGCCGACGATGGCCGGCAGGAGCACCTCGACGTTGACGAGCAGGTCGAACACCGTCGAGGGGCGGATCGTGTTGAAGTACATCGACCAGAACGCGCCGGGCCACGCCGTAAAGAAGGCACTCACGGCGACGGCCAGCAGCTTGTACCGGTACGTCGGGACTCCGATGGCGGCCGCGGCCTGCTCCCGCTCGCGGATCGCGAACAGGTAGTAACCGAGTTGCGACCGGTTGATCGCGAGCGACACGACAGTGACGACGGTCAGAAACCCGAGGATCAGGTAGTAGTACGGGAGGTCGCCGGTGAACTGGAAAGCGACCAGGCCCGGCCCGTCGGCGTACTCACGCGCGAGCGGACGGAAGAAGCCGCTCGCGCCGCCGAGCTGTGCGACGTTCGTGAATACGTACCGTAACAGCTCCGCGAACGCCAGCGTCGCCAGCGCGAAGTAGTGGCCCTCTAGATCGTATCGAAAGGTCAACGCGCCGATGATAAGCCCGTATACCGCTGCGATGGCGCTACTGAGGAGCATCCCGATCCACGGGGAGATGCCGAAGTTCCCGGTCAGGATGATCGTCGTGTAGGCGCCGAGGCCGAAGAACGCGGCGTGCCCGAACGAGAACTGTCCGGTGTACCCGGACATGATGTTCCACGCCTGCGCGGTCGTCGCCCAGACGAGGGTGATGATGAGCATGTTCAGGCTGAGCCACCCGAGCGGCGCGACTCCGAACAGCGCGAACTGCCGGAGGAACGGCATCGCGGCGAGCACGAGGAGGCTCACCGCGACCAACGCCGGGAGCGCGTACCACTCGTCTCGGAACGCGCCGTATCGATCGACGGCGCGGGAGAGTGCGTTACTCATCGGCGCTCCCTCCGAGCAGTCCTTCCGGTTTCACGAGCAACACGAGGATGAATGCGAGGAATATCACGATCTGGTACGTTGATCCGCCCAAGTACGCTTGTCCGAACACTTGGATGAAGCCGATGATCAGCCCGCCGACGAACGCGCCGGGGAACGAGCCGAGCCCGCCTAACACGACGACGACGAACGCGTTTATCAGGTACTGATCGCCGAGCGCCGGCGTGAACGACTGAAAGAGGGGAATGACTGCTCCTGCGAGCCCGGCTAATGCGGCGCCGATCCCGAACGTAAGCGCGTCGATCCGCGGGACGTCGATCCCGACGTACTGCGCGCCGTCACGGTTGTCGGCGGTCCCGCGGATCGCCCGGCCCAGCATCGTCCGCTGGAGGAACAGCCACGTTCCCGAAAGCGCGATGAGCGCGATGACGAGCGCGTACAACTGTCCCCGTGGCACGAATACGCCGGAGAGTTCGAGCGAGCCGAGGTTAAGCCCCAGCTGTCGGGGGTCCGCGCCGAACACCATCTCGACGCCGCTGACGAGGATCAGCAGGACGCCGAAGGTGACGATGAGCTGGTTCTCCTGTGGCGCGTCGATGATGGGGGCGATCGTCGACCGGTAGATAGCGATGCCGACGGCGAAAAGCAACACGACGGCGAAGGGGATCGCGAAGAACGGCGAAAGCCCCGTGGCGTCCGAAAACACGAGCACGGTGTACATCGCGACCACCATCAGCGCGCCATGCGCGAAGTTGATCACGTCCATCACGCCGAAGATCATCGTCAGCCCGAGC
>NZ_NHNZ01000054.1:0-3395 GCF_002727095.1 Halorubrum sp. C191
TGGTCGCCGACGATCACGTCAACGCCAGACTCGCCACAGCAACGATCTGGTCACTCGACGAGGATTGGACATACACCCTGCCCGTGTTCCGGGAGAAGTATACGTGGAGTGACGAAGCGATCCCCGAACGACTGCGCTATCTCGCTACCCATCTACACGGATCGGATACGGCCGTACGGAAACGTGCTCCGTCGAAGTGTTCACGGCGACTGCGGTCAGGTCGCCTGCAGGCCGGATCGTCTGGTAGCGTGATGACTACGTCGACGACGCCGCCGGGTGAGGAACGGAAATCCTCTCGAAGGCCGATCCGATGAATTAGATCGCCCGACCAACAACGCGTATAGATCACACTCGCGAGGCGTTCGCCGACGCGCTCTCCTCGGGCAACACCGTGTAGGTGAATCGCGCGATCGACGGAATCGAGAATACCGGAATCAAGGAACGAGCCGTCCTGTTCAACGAGTGTTCCGATATGTGTCGTGACCTCTACAAGGCCGACGATGGATGCCAGCGACAGTCCGTGATTCGCTTTGCGGCCGGTTTGTATCCACGCCTGGCCTATCGAACGGTCGGTGCGGACCTCACCGACGAAGCGTTACCAGGCGAGTGGATGTTCGACGAGATCGCGACCCACCGAGAACGACTTCGGGACCTCTACGCGGACGCGGTCCGCGACGACGACGGCCGCGTGCGACGCGCGACCGCCAAGGCGACCAAGGAACTGGCGCTGACCGCCGAGATGCTTGAAGCCGAGGACGAACTCTGGTCTATGATGGACGAACTGGACACGCTCGCCGAGGAGTGTGCAGACTCGAAGCGAAGACACGTCGGGCAGGCCTACGAGGACGCCGCCTTTCACGCGGAAAAGCCGTTTTCCCTACTCCCGGAGGGGCTTCGGGACGCGCTTGAGGGTGACGAGCAAAGTAGTGGACGGTAGTGCCGCTTCAACGCTGAATTGCTAGATACAATCGAGAGACGGTCTGTATCTGGAATCTAGCAGATCAGGACTGAAGGCCCAGTAGCTTACTCGAATATACCCGTCCGGAACGTGTGTTAGAGAGAGATCAACGGGCGCTGAGTCTTGTGCCCCCGACTTCATTCATATAGATACTGTCTTTACCTAGTAATGTTAATCGCTATGCTTGGCCTTACTCGGTCGAGCCTTTGGCCGGAGCGTATAACACAGTCATGACAAGTTCGTCTTCGAAATTAACGAACTGATGATCGGTCCCCGGTTCGAGATGGATGACGTCACCCTCAGAGACATCGTAGGTGTCTCCCTCGACATTGAGTTGTGCGTTCCCGGAATCGACGTGATAGATCTCGTCTTCGGCGTGGGCGTGCATCGGATCCTCGTCGCCCTCCTCGAAAGTCATTATCTCTAGGCTGACGGCATCAGTTCGAAGCTTCTCAATTGACTCCTCATCATCTAAAACGTCTTCTGCAGCATCGCTTACACTAAACGGTTTCATGTAAAAATGAGTGGGACTCAATCGAGTTAATATCTCGGCTGCCGAGTTATGTGTCTGAGTAGTGGAGTGTACGGGATTCACTCGCACCGTGAACAGTGAGATTCTCTCGCTGAATCAAGATAGCTTCCCACGAGATTGATATTCATCGGCATTTACTATGTGATCGAGACAGCGCACTCACCGAACAGATGTACAATAGAGATGAGAGACCACTTGGGGCCGTCGCTGAGAGTGCCTACGAGAGTCTTTTAGAAACCATGGACGCCGACAGCAGCATACCACGTAGTGACGCCCACGCCCGATTACTCGAGGCAGACTTCGCAGACGGTGATGCGAAATATGCACTCGACCAGCTATTGAATCGCGGCTATCTATACGCGGTTGATGATCAGCTGTTCGTCACCGAAGCTGTAGATATCGATGTACATCGCGAGGAATGAACCCACCCACGCCTACCAGTGGCTTCTGGTGGTGTCCGGTGGGTCCGTTATCGGAAATAGTTTCAGTCGATCACATCGACAGCCGCGTAATCTCGTCTGATGGCGATGAATCAGATGGAACTAGCTGTGGAGGATCTTCGAACCGCTGGTGAGCATAATTTTCGGGATGGACCGTCGCTGTCGGCGGCGGACTGCCGCCGACGCGACAGTGTCGCCACTGACGACCGCTGTCCGACCCGATGGACAGCTACCGCTGCTCGACCGGCTGATCGAAGACACTCAAAAATCCACACGCTCATCCCGATACATTGTAACACAGTAGTTTTTCGAACCAGTCGTTGGACGAATTGAGCTTCAGTGAGTCGGCCTGCTTCTTGAGTATCTCCCACCGTATGCGCCGGAAATGAACCCACTCGAACAGTGCTGGCGTCAAGTGAACGACGGACGTGCCAACAGACTCTACCGAACACTTCCCGAACTGAAGACGTATCTCACGAGAACGCTTCCAACGTTGAACTCACCGAAAATCTATGAGTATCTCTGCTGATCCCTATCAGAGGCGGATTGACTCTCACGGTGTCAAAACAGTCATACACAGCGAGCCGAAAGCCCAGTTTATTGTGAGCGACAGCGAGATGACTGAGGAGTCTGTGGGGGACGACCAGTCAGAGACTGAGAGTGATGCTGATAGATATCGGCCTGGGACAGTAGTCATCGACAGGGAAGATCCGGCGCCGTCTGAAGCAGTCGTAATAAACCGGCCACCGTGTACGTGTCAAGAGTGGGTTGCGTATCTGGATTCAGAGACAGACGAAGAAGTGACCGTAGCTGAGGACAATCCGGAGTATGATGGGGAGTCGGATGTGACCGTGGTGGCATTCAGAGAGTCACTGGAAGATCAGGACTCAGAAAAACTCCCGGTCGAAGAGCCAATCCCGCTGGCTGAATTGAACTGTAAGAACTATGGGTTCCCGAAAGGACGGCTTGAGATTGTTGATGAGAGCGACTCTGTTTTGACAGATCAGGGAGAGAGTTCGAACGGTGATACAAAACAGCTGTCTGAATCTGAATCGGGAGATAGTGATGTGGAGGCAGATCCAGATCAGCGTGAACAGCCACGCCAAGACGGCCTTGGAGAGGATACCGATGAGACTGAAGGCGTCACTGAGCCCCAAGAGCTCCCACATGAGCTTGAAGCACTTCGAGATCGATTATCTGAGTCAGCCACGGTAAGCGTTGAATGGGAGGATACCACTCCCCGACTGCATGTAGAAAAACTGGGGACTGAGTACCGGATTCATGTGGATGGAACAATTGAGGGAGACAGGGCACTTCGGAGTAAGCTCAAACCGCTGATCGAAGAGTATCTTGACACTCCTGATGAGGAGTGACCAGTTGAGTTGTCGATTCCTGGGCGGAGTCGTGCTTCGGAGAGTGTGCCTGTAGATCGGCAGCCTATCATGGTCGCTCTTCGGTAGACTGG
>NZ_NHNZ01000091.1:0-15476 GCF_002727095.1 Halorubrum sp. C191
GTACGGCGTCGACGCGCTCGAGCAGAACCTCGACGAGTCGGAACACGCCCTGATGCACCTTGGGGGCGAACACGACTTGACGAAGTGCTTCCTTGAGGCAGTGTGGGCTGAACAGATCCGACAGAACGCACTCGATACGCTCCCCGGCGCATACGAGACGCTTGAGCCCGCCCCGGCGTTGAATATCGACCCGCCGGAGATGGACGGCGACGACACACTCTCGGTGAGTGTCGAGGCCGCAAACGAGGGGTTCCACCGCCGGACGTCGACGGACTTCGAGGAGCTGCCTGACGGAATCCTCGTCGATGAGGCGTATGTTGAGCTGGCCGACCCCGAGGATGAAGAAGAGGAAACCAGCGTCCGGGGGACGGGCGGGACGCCGACAGGACAGGTTCGGATCACCGACCCGGAGACGGAACTGTCGATCACGGACAAAGGGATTCGGTCGGTTCTTGAGCAGGCTGATGAAGATTGGCGGCNNGGCTGATGAAGATTGGCGGCCCGAGACAGAGAAGCACAACGAAGTGATTCGCCGGTCGTTCGTGATGCTGTCGGCTATCGGGATGGAAGTCACCGTCGTCCGGCAGGACCACGAAGTGAGCTTACCGGACGCAGTTGCCTACCCGCCGATTGAGGGGACTGTGGATACAAAGCGGGCCTCGCGTTTGCTTGAGCAGTTCAAGAAGGACTACCCAATCGCCGCAGACCTCTCTGGGGGCGGTGCGATCACTATCGAAGCAGAGACCTCAACCTACAAGAAGCCAGCCCGGACGCTCCAGAACCTCGCCCGGTCGGTTCGTAGTGACCGGCGGGTTATGTTCGTCACTCCGGAGGAGGGTGGTGAGAAAAGTGCTGAGCTTGCTGCTCGCGTCAACCACATTCTCACAGACCCGAAGCTCATCCGTGGGCACCTTCGGATGCGCCCCAACGAGGACGCAGAAGACGCAGGTGATCTTACAGAGCGCGACCCGATGCCGCTGTACTACAATAAGACCGACTTCCTTGAGTTGGGGACACCCACAGACGGTGAGCGGAAGCACGCGCTCATCAGGAAGGGCAAGCAAGCGGTGTGGGTCAATACCCACGACGACGAGATTCAGCTGTACGACGGCATGGCTGATGGCGCCAAGAAGGGGTCGCTCCGGATGGACGAGGGCTTCGGGTCAACGAACGCGTTCGACGTGTGGTGCCGCTATGACACCCACAACAACGAGTGGGTGGTCTACCCCGGCGGCGAGGTCCAACGCTACCCGACACTCGGCGACCTTCGCGAGGACTGGCAACTGGTTTACGAGCCGTTCGTCCCCGAGCGGGAGTTCGAAGAGATACCGACGGAGGAGGACTGGGACATTGTCCAAACGGCTCTCCCCGAATTCCTTTCGCCCGCTGAACAACCCACGAGCGAATCGGATACTCAAGCACCTGTCGAGGCCGATTCTCCTGACACCGAGGGAGACTCACCCACCGAGACGTACACGAGTATTGAGCAAGTTCCCGAAGAAGCAAGGGTTGAGCAGGACACGGAAGACGAACCAGACACGAGCGATACCGAGGACGAAGAGATACACATAGAGCGTGCCGGGTTCTCACGCGAAGCCGTCCCCATTCCGGAACGGCTCATCCCGAGCAAGATGCCGAGTCGGGATAGCGACGTGAGTGGGGTCGGTTCCAAACCCGGAGCGAATGTAACCCACGAGGCCCCACCGGATGCGTTTGAGCCGATCGTCCCCGATGAGCAGTTGCCGATATACCGCGAGATGACCGCCCTTGATATTGAGGGCAACAACCGCGACCCGGTCGGGATACACGATGACGACGCAGCCGCGGATGAGGGCGACACACCGGCCACGGACAACGCCGACACGCCTGACGAGGAGCCGTCTCCCAGTGTCGAGACGACCGTGGATGAAGACGACCCGTTCGGTGCCGACAGCGATACGGATGGGCCGGTCGACATCCTTAACGATGACGCGGGCGCCGACGAGACGAGCCCGATTGACGCCGTGACGTTCAGTCACGCAGCCGCCATGACAAACTTGAGTACCTACTACATCGCCAACAGCGACGCAATCGACGAGGACAGCTCGCCAGACGATATCGAAATCGACTCCGATGCGGTTGCCGACAAATTCGGCGCGAAAGACCCCACCGACGCCGCCTTCTGGCAGGACGTGTGGGATTCGGCGAACCTGAACGAGACGGAGGCCATCTTCCGGGATAACCTCCCCGGTGCGCTTCGGTACGGGACTGGCGTCCGTGATACGCAGGCTGCGGACGCAATCCGGATCGGACTTGCGACGAACAAACTCGTAGTGGTTGATGAAGATGCGCTCCGTCTGCCGGGGCCGCGAGATTCTCCTCGCGATTACCTTGGCGAAGACGAAATAGCCGAGATGCAGCGTCGGGATAGTTGGGTGCCTGTGTGGGATGCTCTTGGGAATGACCATGACGCGAGTGCCAGTGTCTCGATGGCAGTAATCGCGCTCAAGCGGGAATACGAATTCAAGGAGCCGATGGCACGGGCCGCTATTGGCGCGGGTGTCGAGGCCGGCGTCATCGAAGAAGACGGAAAGCAACTCGCCCTCGGTGAACGGGCGATCCCGACGTTCTGGGATGAGGTACTGACCACTGCGGGTAACCAACCGCACACCCCGTTCAACGAACAGGCTCTGACCCTTGCTCTCTGGGACGCACACGATCTCACCCAAGAACAAGAAGAAGCAACCATTGAGGCGGCTTGTGAGCACGGCGCGGTGTACCGTGACGACGAGACGGGGCAGTTCAAGATCAATACACCTCGCGACGAGAAAGGGCCGGAAATCGACGCCGCAGCGTTCGACCGGGATGCGTATCCCGTAGGTGGAGACGGCTCGGACTCCGACGACAGTTCCGACGGCGACGGTTCCGATGATACCGACGACGGCCCGGACGGTGGGGGAGAGACACCCGCCACGGACGACAGCGAAGATGCATCCCCCACGCCCACGGACGCGAACGGTGAGAGCGACGAGCCAGACACGGCCAGCACACGCGAGGAAGACACAACCGACACCGAGACGACCAACGCCCCGTCCGAGAGTCGGAATGGCTCAGGCGGGCGCACAGGCGCGCACAGCGAGGCCGGGAGTCAGGACGACGCAGACACTACGTCCGACGCCGAGACGAACGCTGGGAGCGACGACGGCGCCGAGACTGACGCTGGGAGCGACACCGACCCGGACGACGGCGAGACAGAGCCGCCCGCAGCCGGCGCAGCCGACGCAGAGAGCGACGCCGACGACACACGCCCCACAGGACAAACCGCACCCGGCGAGCCGCGTGCCGAGCCTAACAGCACACTCGTCGACGCCGACCCTACCGACCTCCGGCTGAGCCCCACGCCGGACCTCGGCGCAGTCCAAGCCTGCCTCGAGGAAGCCGCCCGCTTCTTCCACAGCCAGCTGGATACGACGATCGACCAGAATGTCACGTGGAACGAAGAACGGGCGTTCGAAGTGGGCTACCGGAAGCCCGAGACACCGCGGGAATACTTCACCACACTTGACGAGCCCGACCCGGCGTACCCTGTTGAGCAGGATCCCGACGCTGCTGACGCGATGCCGCCGAACGAGGACGCACAGACCGCCGGCATCCAGTCCACGGAAGACGCCGCTGAACGCATTGCCGAGCCCGAGGACTTCGCCGCCGACGAGCAACCCTACCAGTATCTCGGCGCTGACCACCGGGGCTGGAGCGACGACCTCGTCGATGACAAGCAGCTCGGGTGGGCACCCGCCTTCGGCAAGGAACTCTTCTTCCACCTCGAAGAGCAGGGCTTTAGCCACCACACGATGGTCGCGACCGGGCTGTTCACGAAGCCAAACGACGCCTACGGCGAGAACGAAGAGGGCGAGGAATACGTCGATTACACCACGATAGACAATCCTGACGATCCCGCCGACCTCTCGTGTCTCTTCCGGGCGCGGTACATCTTCCCGTACTACGACGAGGACGGCAAGGTGGCCTTCTTCATCGGGCGGCGGCCGGACTTCGACACCGAAGACGGCACCCACACCGACGACTTCACCGGGGGGAAGTACGCCAAGCTCGCGACGACGAAGAACTACACTATCGCCGACGAGCCGATCTACGGCCGGGAGACCATTGTCGAGGGCGAACCCCTCGCAATCACGGAGGGGATGGCCGACGCGATTACCGCTCACGCCCACGGCATCCCGTGCATCTCCCCGGTCACGAAGTCGTTCAAAATGAAGCACCGCGACGTACTCGCGGAGATCATCAAGCGCCGGGAGATCCCCGACGTGTACTTCCTCCAAGATTCGGACCCGCCGAAGCGGGTCGTCCTTGCGGAGGAAGACCGGGACCACGACGAGCGCGAGTGTGAACGCGACATGAACATCCGCGAGTTGTTCTGTACCGGCGAGTTCCCCGGCGACGAGATGTTCACCCGGAAGCTGGTTCTCGAGGCCGCTCGCGACGGGACGCTCCAAGACAAACTCGACGATCAGGACATTCGCGTCGCGCCGCCGGCTGACGCCGACGTCGACGCAGAGGAGCAGACGCCCGTCACGGCCGAGGAAGTCCCGGTTCACCTGTTGGAGTCCGAAGGCGAATTCCACGGGAAGGGCCCGATCAGCGAGGTCATCGAGATTCACCAGTACGGGCCCGGCGTGGATAGCGCCGTCAACATGGGCCGGGTGCTGGACACGCATACACCGTCGCCGGACGATACGTTCACGGGGACGGTCCAAGCCGCCGCCGAGGTGTATCGCGAGGAAGTCCTCGAGGGCGACGCCGACCCCAACGAGGATGATCACGAGCTCTGGGAGAAAGTCGCGACGCGGCTCGGTATGATCGACGTCGACACCGAGACAGACGAGACTACTGCGAGCGCCGACGCGGACGGACAGACGGCACTGACGCCCGACGAAGAGCCAACCCACACTGACTACGGTGGAACCAATGTATGGCTCTTAGAGCTGCCGCAGTTTGGCGATGAGAAGCGCGACCTTGACGACTTCCTCCAAGAGGGCTGGCTCGCGCTCACGCCGCCGGCTGAATGGGCGCTTCGACTGACGATGGGGAATGGCCCGACACCCGCCGACGACGGGAGTGATGGACCGGCCACGGCCCCTGCGTGGATGCGGGCGCTCGCCGACCGGTCGGACCCAGTTGGCGAGTACCCAACCGGAATGGATCCGACGTCGCTTGGCTACCCCACCGCCCACGACCTCCCCCAGACTGTCGGGGCGATCGACCGGACAGAAACGGGCGTAAATATGCCCGTTCGTGACCCCCACATCATCCCGGCTGATCCCGACGCTGACACGGGGGCGCTGACGGCCGCTCACAGGTGGCCTGTTGGCGACGCGAGCACGCTTCGCGGCGAGGGTAATGTTCTCGATCCTGTGCCTGAACAAAACGCGGTGTATCCACCCCTCTCGCTGTTCGGTTTCATCCCCACAATCCACCCGTCACAACACCCCGCCGCGACGGGCAACATTGGGGGGCTGGTGAACGACGCCAGCACCGCGATGGATATCGACCCACAGGAGATCGAAGACCGAATCGAACAGGGCGACTATCGCGAGCTCACTGGGAGCCACAACCCCCTCTGGAACCTCGACCTGCGCGACCTTGGACTCACGCCCGGATCCCGTGGGAAAAACCCCTTCGGTCACTTCGGTGAATCGGAGAACTACTTCGTGGTGATCGACGACGAAACTGCCTACTGTCACAAGCGGGAAGCGCTCTATAACTTCCAACACTTTGCGCTCTGTGACATGGGCAAGCGCGACCCGAAGGATTCCGCGAGTGGTCAGAATCTCGATGATTTAGAGTACCTCCATCTGTGGACCTACGCTCGCCAGAACAACCTCGTTCCAGAGCACACGCCTATCCCGCTGAAGGGGCTTGTGGGATACGCGATCGAGCATGATTATTGCGAGCCTGAGGACCTCGAACAATTCGGCGGGGGTAGCGATGATTCCGACAGTGATTCGGACGAACAGAATGCCGACTCGCCGGGCAGGAACAAAGCCGGGAAGCGCAACCTCAAGCTCCCGGATGATGTGTACTTCCCAGTTCTCAAAGATATCGAGGACACGACAGGATACACGCCCGCACGCCTCGCGGACAGTAGTGGATCCGGTGGTGACTCGGGCGGAGACGAGAGTAGTTCGACGACGCCTTCGGTCGACACAGAAGACGTTGCGTTCGACAGCATCCACCGCAAGTATGGCCAGCCGCTCATCGGGGACGACATGCCCGACCCACTGAAGCAGTTCCTCCGTCGTTACACCAACACGGAAGACGAGACGATCACGACCGACACCGACGAGACGGTGTTCGTTCCGAAGGCCGAACTCCGCGATGCGTTCAATTCGTGGGCGCAAATCTGCCTCCGGCACATCCGTAACAGTACTGATATGTCGGTGGATGATGTGGCGATCCAAGAGTACGCGCCGGGTGCGTTCACTGGGCCGCTAAAAGCGCAAGTCGACGTCGAACTGAAGGAAGGTCGGCCCAGTGTCGAAGGCGGAAAGCAGGTTCGGACGTGGTTCGGTATTGAGCTCACAGACGAGGGCGAAACCCTCGCTGAACTCGAAGGGAAGTTCTCGATGGACGACTAGGGAACTTCCTCCCGGCTCCGTTCTCACTGCACGATTCGGTTGCTCCGACGGGGGCTACTTGACAGGTTCCTGATTGTGGATTAGGTGTACGATAGTATGTCTCTCATCAGAGTCAACTACGCCTTCTCGCTGGACGTTTCGATACCAATCGTCGCGCAAAGCCCGAGATGAGCAGGTGACTGACTCACTATCTTTGCGCCATATTCCACACTAAACTATTCAACCCGCTGGTGAGGTTACTGACATTGACTCAGCTGGTGTCCAACTCAGGTCTGACCACCGAATATCACCCCCGGATATGGAATCAAAACCGCAAGACGTAACCGGGTATCTGGGGGGTGCCACAGAAGCAGAACTCAAGCCTATTTTGTCTCGAAAAGGCCCTGTATTCTCTAACTCACAGCAGATCCCCGATCGCCTGTTATTTTCTCTTTTATGTCTCGGAATTTAGCCAAATTCGATTTTTTGAAAATAACCACACGTAGCGGAGTATCCGGGGGTAGCAAGGTCACTCAAACACCCCCCGGATATGAAATCAAAACCGCATGACGTAGTGGGGTATCCGGGGGGTCAACCGAGAACCTACCAGAGTTTATTTCGCATATAAGTACCACATTTTCGACACACCCGGCAATTTTAGTGAAAATAATCATACGGGGGGTGAATCTGCCCGTTTTCAGTCCACTCTCAGCACCCCCTCGGATATCAAATCAAAACCGCATGAAGGCAAGGCCTATCCGGGGGTCTCCACTCCAAAATCACTGCTCAATCAAATATGACTCGCTCGCATACCTGAGCGTGTTCTAGAAAGCCGTTTCAGCCGGTTTCCGAGACCGACTTATTTTCACCTTCTCAGAACACCCCCAATTTGACCCGGTACGTCTGTGATATACCGGGTAATACCCCCTCTGGGTGGGGGTGTTCAGGCCCAAGGGCCAAGAGTAAGATGCCTGATACAGCAGGCAACCGGGATCACCCCAGCAGTCCCCTGAAGGGGACATGAAGAGACAGGGTCTCAGACAGAAGCATCACCAGCTGGTTGACCACCACGATCGAGACTGACCGCAGAAGGCAGTCGGCCAGCAAGACGGGGACACCACTACACGGCGGTCGGCACTACCACCGCCTCACCAACACTGTGTGACTCACGAATCCTCTCAGAATCTCGAAATAGCCTCAGCACACTTCCCCACGGGTCAGGTGGACCCCGGACGCAACACGACTCGTCGTCTCGACGACCGCGATCGTCTCGGTAGACTTCCCATCTCCTGACGGTCGATGACCACCACCGGGACAGTCCCCTTGGGGACCAGTCGACTGCCGTCGACACGCCGTCCGATCCACAGACGAGAGACTCCCTCAACACATCGGCTGTCGACCAGTCTCTCACCGCCGAGTCGTGGCTCTGGTCACTGTTTCAGGAACCTGATGCGTCAGCCGACAGTCGGCCCTACCTCAGACGCCGACCGGCTGTCACCATCGCCACGATCACACGCCGTGTGGAACGGCTTCGACCCCGGCGGGATTTTCACCTCCGACGTCGGTGACCGACTCTGCTGATCCCCTCATCCGGGTGGGCTTGTCGATGCGACTCGACTCGCCGATCTCGACTCGCGGCGTCTCCCGACCGAGGTCACGACGTGGTCACCAATCGGCATCGACACCGCCTCTGATCAACACCACAGACGCGGCGACCAGTCGCCGCTTTGGACGCCGCATTCGCTTGGCCCGTGTCGACGATCAGGATCCACAGCGAGGTAGACCTCTCAGTATTCTGACTACGACGCCGTCGGCCGTCACCAGCGACGGAACGCCACCACCACAGACACGGCAGGCGACCGCTTCGAGCCTGACAGCCGACGGGGACCGAACGGTGTCGGGTCCACCCCACCAACAGTGGTCGCGACCGACACGCCTCGAGGACAGCTGGTCACTGTTCTGTTGGGTGGGTTGCCCCCACCTCGACGACTCCCTCTTGGCGGGAGTCATCGCCAGTATCCCCACCGGGAATCTTTCAGCGATCTGGTATACAGAATGGCGTCCACGAGCCACCCACCTTCGGTGGGGCCTCGTTCTGTCTCAACACGGTGAGACGACACCGTCTGAATCCGGACGGAGTGGCGGCAGGCCCCAACCCAGTGATAGCATTATTTCGGTCGGGCCAGCGGTGAGGTTTCCCAAGATGAATACGCTTCTCGCACTCGTCGTTTTCACCGCGTCGTTCGGCACCGCAATCGCCCTGCTCGTCGGCATCGTCTTCGCCGCCCTCATGTCGATGAATGCCCGGAGTGGATCGGAGGGGTGTGACTTCTGTTCGAGTAAGTCGGCCACCCGTCTCGGGGGTGGTGACGTCGCCTGTAGTGACTGCAAACGCCGGGTCCTCTGACCGGCTTCTCAGCGGGGGTCGAGACTCCCTTGCTACAGCCCGGTGGCTGGTGGGTTTGTTGCGGCAGATGACGGAACCGCAACCAGCCTGTAGTGGAGACGGTCGATCAGTCGGGTTTGTTTGGGGTCGATCTCGGGGGACAACCAGTGGGGGAAACTCTCTGTGACTCCCCACTCATGTTGGCCCCAATGGGACGGCTGGTTGTGACGTTAGCAGTAACTACTAACCCACCGTTCAGCACGGTGTCGGAGACACCGGCTACGGCCGAGTCTTGACCTCGCTTCTGCTGACAACATTTTTGCCTCCCGCCAGCGGTGAGGGTTTCCCCCGAGGGGGTGACCCGACCAACCGACTATGACCGAAACGCTTCGCGGTTCGACGCCTCAGTCCGAGTTTGACCTGACGACTACCCTTGACGACGACATCGAGTGTGCCTGTGAGGGTTGTCACGACGATGTCGACGACCAGTTGAAACTCCTCCTCGGGTGTGACGCCCGTGGGATGGTTGCTGACTACGGGACGGTCGGCTTCTGCTCGCTCGAGTGTGCCCGCCAGTTCGTCTCGGCGGGCCCGTACCAGTCGCTCGAGGAAGACCTGATCGTCTACACCCAGCAGCCGGTCGTCGCGACCGCCGTCCACAACGGCGAGGTCATCGAGGCCACGCTCGGGTTCGACGTCAAGGAGGCTATCGAGGCGGCCGCCGAGATCGTGGCCGACCTCGTCGACGACGTGGAGCTCTCGCCTGACGACTTCACCGTTGAGACCGAGGCACTCTGATCATGAACAGCACCGACGCCGACGACACGATCGACATCGCCGACCCGACGCCGGTCGGCAGTCTCGATCTCCCGTGTCCCGACTGCGACACACAGCTTGAGGTCACCGCGGACGAACAGCGGGCTCCCGACTACGAAGTGGACTGCCCCGACTGCGGCTTCGGGGATGTCTACGTCGCTGGGTGAGGATATCCAGCCGGCCGGCCTCTTTTTTTGCGCTACGACGACAGCCTCGCCCCGATCGACCACCGTCGTCGTCGACATTATTCCTCCCAGCCGGAGACGAGGGTTTCCCCCGAGGGGGTGGCCCGACAAACCGTTATGTTCGACACGACACCCACTGACGCCGACAGCTTCGAGCCTCGCCACGACGACCACCAACGCGCCATCGACGATCTCGACCTCGCCCCCGGCGAGTGTCGCCGGGTCGACGACATCCCGGCAGGTCGCTCGTACCACCTGCGGCTCGGCTACCTCTATCAAAATTGCGCCTCCCGCCGGCAGCCCCGGGCGACGCGCGGCCGACCACTCGGCCGAAAGCCAGATTTAACACCATGAGTGTCGTTCTCTGAGCAAACTAATGGCTCAACTTCCGAAGCACTCCCTTCGCGTCGATGTCCGCAATATCGGCGGCATCGACGAGGCGTCGGTGACGCTTTCCGACGGCGTTTCGGTTCTCACCGGACGGAACGCGACGAACCGGACCTCCTTCCTACAGGCGCTGATGGCCGGACTTGGCAGCCGCCAGAGCTCGCTGAAGGGCGACGCCGAGGAGGGAGAGGTGACCCTGGAACTCGGTGACGATACGTACACCCGAACGCTACGGCGCCGCGGCGACTCCGTCTCGTACGGCGGCGATCCCTACCTCGACGACCCGGAACTGGCCGACCTGTTCGCGTTCCTCTTGGAGGACAACGAAGCGCGGCGGGCCGTCGCGCGCGGCGACGACCTCCGCGAGGTCATCATGCGCCCGATCGACACCGACGCGATCGACGCGGAGATCCGCGAGTGCAAGCGCGAGCGCGACGACCTGGAGTCCGAAATTGAGCAGCTCGACAGCCTCGAACGCGATCTCCCCGGTCTTGAAGCCGATCGCAGCGAGAAGACCAAAGAGCTCGAAGAGGCAGAAGTGGAGCTCGAATCGGTCCGCGAGAAGCTCGACGAGCTCGACGCCGGCGTCGAGAAGAGCCAAACGCGCAAACAAGAGATGGAGGAGGCGTTCCAGCGGGTCCGGGACGCCCGGTCCGAACTCGACGACCTCGAGTTCGACCTCGAGACCGAGCGCTCGACGCTCTCGGAGCTGAACGCGGAGCGCGAGGAGCTCCGAGAGACGGTCGAGGCGGCCGAGGAACCCGACGGGAACGCGGACCGGTTGGCTGGCCGCATCGACGAGCTGCGCAGCCGGAAGCGCTCGCTCGACGACGATATCAACGAGCTCGGCAGCGTCATTAGCTTCAACGAGGACATGGTGGGCGACTCGGAGATCGATTTTGACGTCGACGAGGGGACGACCGGGGACGACCCGACCGCCGCGCTGACCGGGGGCGATCGGACAGTCTGTTGGACCTGTGGGTCCGAGGTCGAGACCGAGCAGATCGAGGCGACTCTCGACCGGCTGCGGGAACTCCGCTCCGACAAGCTCGACGAGCGCAACGAGATCCGCACGGAGATCCAGGATCTCACCGACCGACAGTCGTCGATCCAGCAGGCCCAACGCGAGATTGAGCGCGCCGAGGAGCGGCTCGACGCAGTCAGGACGGAGATCGAGTCGACCGAGTCGCGGATCGCGGACTTAGAAGACCGGATCGAGTCGAAGGAAGCGGAGATCGAGGAGCTAGAGGAGGAGGCCGAGTCGATCGACGTCGACGGCTACGACGAGGCGTTAGAGTTCCACCGCGAGGCGAACGGGATCGAGCTCCGGATCGAGCGGCTCGAAGACGAGATCGACGAGATCGACGACGAGATTGACGACCGTGAGGCGGCGATCGAGCGTCGCGAGGACCTGAAGGCCGAACGCGAGGAGCTGGCCGAGCGGATCACCGAGCTGCGGACGCGCGTCGACCGCATCGAGGAGGACGCAGTCGATGGATTCAATGACCACATGGAGACGGTGCTCGACATCTTAGAGTACGACAACCTCGACCGGATCTGGATCGAGCGCCGGGAGACTGAGGTCCGCGAGGGGCGCCGCAAGGTCACGCGGACCCGGTTCGACCTCCACATCGTCCGCTCGTCGCCCGACGGGACGGCCTACGAGGACACGGTCGACCACCTCTCCGAGAGCGAACGCGAGGTGGCGGGGCTCGTGTTCGCGCTCGCGGGCTATCTCGTCCACGACGTTCACCAGACGGTCCCGTTCATTCTACTCGACTCGCTTGAAGCGATCGACACTGACCGGATCGCGCGCGTCGTCGACTACTTCCAGACCCACGCCGACTACCTCGTTGCCGCGCTGCTGCCGGGCGACACCGCCGCCCTACCCGACGAGCACGACTACATCGAACAGATCGACTGACGGCCGAAACAGCCTTTTAAAACATCTTCAAACTTGCTCGTCGTCGATTCCGCGACTTCTTGACCGCACGCACAACTACAAAATTATGTGTGATTATAAATGGATTGTTATTTTGGCGAGCCTCGTCGGTCTCGGATCTCGCGTCGGCTCACCGATGTTTTTGTAACCCTTCGCGTCGAACTACCACTATGACCACGGCAGCGAGCGGCGTGAACACGAAGGTGGGGCGGGTGATCCGAGCGTACGACCTCGACGGGATGGGCGCGAACTTGGAGGCGGCGTGGACCGGCGAATCGGGTGAGCGGACGAGTCTGCGCGACCTCGCCGACGAGTTCAACGAGGCCGTGTTGCGGGCGGCCCTCGGCGAGGTCGGCGTCTCGTCGCTCTCAGTCGACGTATCGAGTACATACGAAGCGGTCCGCGGCGACTCTGGCTCGTCGGCGACGCGGGCGCGTCGACGCCTGGAGCGTGAGGGCGTCGACGTTGACGAGGTCACCAGTGACTTCGTCACCCACCAAGCGATCCACACGTACCTCACACAGGAGCGCGAGGCGAGCCTCCCCGACGCGAGCGAGGACATCGCTAAGAGGAAGGTCGAGACCGTCGAGAAGCTTCAGGGCCGGATGTCAGCGGTGGCGGAGTCGGCGCTGACCGCGCTCGCGAACGCGGACGAACTGGACCGCGCCGACTACGACATCCTCATCGATGTACGGGCCGTCTGTCAGAACTGCGGGACCGACGCCCCGGTGAGCGAACTTATCCGCCGGGGGGGATGCGGCTGTGCGAGCGACCCGACGTCCGACGAGGTGTGAGCCTGCGTCTCTGTCATTTCGCTGGATATAGGCGCTAAGCCCCCACCCTCAACGGAACGACTGAAAAGAGCGGAGCAGGGCGGGGATACAGCGCCATCATCATCTGTTTATGTTGTATTTTAATATAATACTTTAAGATGATAGATTACTGCGAAAAACAGTCAACACCCGCCCCTCAGCAACGAACTTTACATCGTCGGTTTCCATGACACGGGTAATTCAATCCATTACATATGTACGACTGTAATAGCATGCCTTTCGAACGCTCGATGCGATGTCGACGCCCGCAGAGACAGCTAATCGAACAGTCATTCTGCTCTCCCGAATCACTACGAATATGTCGCCCGAATTCCGATGATCTGTGCGGACTGTGTCACCATCTCGGGGACCTCCTCGCGGTACCACGTCCCTTTCATCCGGGTCGTCGGTCCCGAGACGCTGATGGCGCCGAGGACGCGGTCGTCGTCCGCGGAAAGGATCGGCGCGCCCACCGCGCGCATCCCCACGGTTCGCTCCTCGTCGTTGAACGCGTACCCGCGCTCTGCGATATCGTCGAGTTCGGCCCGGAGCGATTCGACCTCGGTCAGCGTGTCTGGCGTCTGCTCCGTGAAGCTGATCGCCTCCAGAAACTCGTCTAAGCGGTCGTCAGGGAGGTATGCGAGGTATGCCTTCCCGACCGACGTGGCGTGGAGGTCGACGACGGTTCCGATGTGTGAGTCCGTCCGCACCGCCTGGTCAGCCAGCGACTGGTAGATGTAGATACCGACGCCGTCGTCCTCGACCATCACCTGCGCGCGCTCCCCGACCGCCTCGACCAAGCTGTCCGTCTCGGGTTTGGCGACGTAGTACAGATCGTGATGTTGGCGAGCGCGGTCGCCGAGCCCGAGGAACTGGAGCCCGAGCCGGTACTCGTCGCCGTCCTGTACGACGTACCCCAGACTCCGGAGCGTCTGGAGGTGGTTGTGTACCGTGCTCTTCGATATCGATAGCGACTCCGCCAGCTCCGAGACCCCACACCCGCCGCGTTCGCCCAATTGTTCGATAATGCTGAACGACCGTTCTGTTGCTCCGACCGACGCCGCGTTTGGTGTGTCGTCGCGTGTCATACATAGCCGATCGCTCGGGTGGGTAATGTATCTGTCGCGTCTGTTCTGCCTGCCAGAACGTTCGTTCTGCTTTACAGGCTGAGCGCGTCGATCGTCGACCGAACCGGTCGCTCCGCCACGGCGTCGAGGGCGTTGAGCGCCGCGTCGACGCGCTCGTCGTCGCCGGTCTCGCCCGCACCGAGCCCGTGCGCCAGCAGCCTTCGGTTCCGCTCTCGGTACGCCGCTTCGGGCATCGGGTCTCGGTAGTCGCCGCGGGGGTACTCGCGGGCGCCGCGTAGCGTGGTCCCGTCACGCAGTTCGACTGCGACGCTCGCGCCCCACGACTCGGGGAAGGCCGCCTCATACCCGTCGTCGACGCGCAGGTCGACGCGCGCGGCCACGCCCCTGACCGTCTCGTCGGCCAGCGCCGCCGGGGTGAAGTGGTCGAGTTCGACGCCGCCCCGACAGAGGTACGTCGCCAGCACGTAGGGCGCGGAGAACTTCCCGGCGGTCAACGTCTCCGGCGCGGCGTGTGCCATGTCGGTC
The DNA here is from genome assembly GCF_002727095.1 of Halorubrum sp. C191. Classification (NCBI taxonomy): domain Archaea; kingdom Methanobacteriati; phylum Methanobacteriota; class Halobacteria; order Halobacteriales; family Haloferacaceae; genus Halorubrum; species Halorubrum sp. C191. The sequence goes on from NZ_NHNZ01000091.1 coordinate 14,753, forward strand.
GCGTTGGCGAACGTTCGGACCGTGATCGACTCGACGGCGCTCGGATCGACGTCTCGTCCGTCTATCGCCTCGCGGAGCGCGTCGAGCGGCGGGTGGGTGTACCGGCAGGAGGGATAGGGCTTGACGTAGTGTTCCGCGACCGCCCACTCCTCTCCGAGTGTCTCGAACTGGCTCGTGAACCCCTCCGGAAGCAACTCCTCGAAGGGGTCGTACACCGCCTCGATGGCCGCCTCCGATCCCTCGACCCCCGCCATCGCCGTGAGCGCTGCGGTCACGCCGACCTGCGCGGAAAAGCCCGCGGTGAAGTTCCGGGCCGTCGGCCCCTCAGCGTACGGGTCGTGCATCGAGACCACCGCGAGGTTCGCCGCGATCCGGAACGTCTCGCGCAGCTCCTCGTTGGTCGCGTCCAGACAGAGCGCGCTCGTCACCGCCGGCCCGACCGTCGTCCACGCCGAGTGCGGGTTCCGGACCAGCCAGGGGATCGCGTCGTTCATCCGGGTTTTCATCGCGAATATCGCCCGTTCGAGGCGCACGCAGACCTCGTAGGCCTTCGCACACGCGTCGACGAACGTCTCACCGTCGACGTCGTTCGCCTCCGCGGCCGCGAGCCCCCCGGCGACGATCCCGGCACCGACGTGGCCGCCCGTGTTGTGGCCCTCCTCCACCTCCTGTGCGATGGCGGCCGCGGCGTTCGTCATGGCGGCCTGCGGCGGGGGGGGCCCCC
>NZ_NHNZ01000035.1:0-1231 GCF_002727095.1 Halorubrum sp. C191
TGTCGATGTGATCGACTGAGTCTTGCGTTGAGAAATTCAGTTCCGAATACTCGTACGTGTAGCACTTAATCCCGTTCTCCTCACAGTGCGTCGCAAGCTCTCCCGGCGATACGTCCTCCGCCTCGAAGTCACCCAAGAACGCGACTGCCACGTTGTCATCACCACGCTCCTCAGAGCCTTCCACCACGACGGCCGTGTTCGGATCGCTATGGCTGGTCTTGAGTATCTGGTCCCCCGACACATACGGGTTCTCCGCGAACGCGAGATTCTCGTGTTTGTACGTCCAGAGCTTGACGTCCTGGTCGTCACAGTACGACGCGAGGATCGCGGGGTGGTAGTCCCGCCACGCACCTGGTCCCTCGTCGAGCGAACTCGGAAAGGCGACCCGAACCGCTTCCCCGTCCATTTCGTGTTCGAACGCACCGGTGTTCTGCTCCGGCGGCAGTACCTCGACGACGATCCCCACCGACGGCTCCGAGTCGCCAGCCTTCACCACCCGATCCCCTGGTGAAAACGGATTCTCCGGCTTCTGGTTCATGTGAGCGGTGTTGGGCCCGAGGTCGATCAGTTCGTTCATCGGGCGGGCCGCGAGGTGGTCGAGTTTTTCCGGGGACTCGCCTGAGAACGCCTTCTCCGTTTCGACCTTCGATTTCAGTGTCTCGAGTCGCTCCCACCCGAGTAGCATTAGACTGTCCTCGTTGTCCCGATGCCAGACCATTACTACGATGTCGTCATCGGGATCCCGTTCAACGAGCGACTCGGGAAGGAAGGCCGAGACGTCTCGCGATGACTTCACGTCGACCGTGTAGCCGAACACCTCGAAGTCGTGTCCGGAGAAGCTCTCGGAGTTACACCGCCGGATTGCTTCCTTATTTTCCTACTCCCACATCTCGACGGGGAGGTACTCGCGACAGAACTGCTCGAACGCGAGTTCGCCGAGGTTTCCGATCCGCTTGACGTCCAGGTCGTCGGCTCCCTGAATGACCGCTTGGTGGTGGGCTCGCTCGTGATCGATTTCGTCCGGGGTGAACCGATACATTAGTTGAGTATCAGACACCGGACAGATATATTTTCAGTATTAAATATCAAATCAAAGAAAGAGGGGGCGAAGGAGCGTCGCGATTCCGCCTCCCGACGAGAGCGGCTGATTAATCGTGAAACCTCGGGCTAGACTAGCCTAGCACGACGAAACCACCAACCACCCAAAGGACTTTACCTGAATTGAGGCGCT
>NZ_NHNZ01000213.1:0-16381 GCF_002727095.1 Halorubrum sp. C191
CGAACGCCTCGCGGAGCCGGGGGGCGGCGCCCTCGTCGCCGACGGTCGACAGTCCGGTCGCCCCCAGCATCCGATACGCGGCCCGGTCGTGTCTCAGCCACCGCGAGAACGTCTCGGCAGCCCCGCTCGTCTTCCCGCTTCCGTCCTCGGCGCCGCCGCCTCGCCGGTCGGCAACCCGCCGCCCCAGTCGGTCGAGGTGGTCGTCGCCGTGGAAGTACAGCGACTCGATCGCCGCCGCGCGGACGGTCTCGTCGGGGTCGTCGAGCGCCGCCTCGAACAACCCATCCACGATCCGGCTCGCGGCGGCGCTCATCGAACTGGACGGGCTGCCGAGCGCCTCCGCCGCCTCGCGTCGCGTCGACGCGTCGAACCGCCGATCGAGCCGCGCCAACGCCGGGGGATCGTCGTCGGTCGGCCGCCCGCCGCGCCCGGTGCCGCCGCTCTCCGCCGATCCATCGGCCCCGTCCGGTCGCGGCCTGTCGTCCATCTGTGAACACCTCACCGATCCGGTAGATTAAACGTATGGCCGCGGCTATCACCGATGAGAATCCGACGCGACCGGCGCGCGGTGCCGCGTTATTCGAGTCCGAACCCCCGGACGACACCGTACTCTGGCCCGGACGCGGTAAGCGCCGACTTCACCAGCCGAATCTCGTCGACCGAGAACGTCCCGACTTCCAGATCTCCCGCGTCGAGCGCGTCTCGGACCGCCTCTGCCCCGGCCGCGTTCTCCACGCGGGCCAGCGTCACGTGCGGCGTGAACGCGTGGGCTTTGGGGTCGACGCCGAGCGCGGTCGTCTCCGCTTCGAGCGCCTCGTAGAGCGCGGCGAGGTCGTCGCCGCCGCGGCCGACGCCCGCCCAGACGACCGAGACGTACTCGCGGTTCGGAAAGACGCCGAGGCCGCGGATCTCGGCCTCGAAAGGGGAGACCGCGGCGCGGTCGACGGCGCGCTCGCCGGCGGCGGCCACGTCGTCGAGGGCGGGATCGCCCTCGTCGTCCTCCGTGCCGATGTCGCCGAGGAACTTCAGCGTCACGTGCGCCTGTTCGGGGTCGACCGGGTTGACGCCCGACGCGTCCGCGAATGGGGCCTGTGCCTCCGCGACGGCGGGCGCGAGCGAGTCCGGGAGGTCGACGGCGAAGAACGCTCGCATCTCGGTCGCCGGATCGGCCAAGCGACGGATACCGCTTGTGGTGGTCGAACCAGCGCCTTACATAAATACCACCGTATCAGTCCGGCACAATTCCCAGTAGTGACCCTCCCATACTCGCATGTGATGGCCACCACCGACTCCGCGCGACCGGACCCGCCCTCGGAGCGTCGGGCGCCGGCGCGCGAGATGTCGAGCGTCGCCCGCTCGGCGGACGGTCGCCGGATCGCCTACGCGACGTACGGGCCTCCCGACGGCGACCCGGTCGTCTTCTTCCACGGGACGCCCGGGTCCCGCCGGCTGGGCGCGCTCCTCGAACCGGCGGCGCGAGCGAACGACATCCGCGTGATCGCGCCCGACAGACCCGGCTACGGACGCTCGCCCCCCCAGTCGGGTCGGACCGTCGGCGACGCCGCCGCGTCCGTGCGGCCCGTCCTGAACGACCTCGGAGTCGAGCGCGCGGCCCTCGTCGCGTTCTCCGGCGGCGCGCCCTACGCCCTCGCGACGGCCGCGTCGCTCGGCGACCGGGTCACCGGCGTCGACCTCGTCGCCGGCGCGACGCCGCCGTCGTTCGGCGACGACACGCCCGCGGTCCAGCGCCTCCTGTCCGGTCTCGCGGCCGCGACGCCGTCGGTCCTTGGGGCACTGCTCCGCGGTCAGGCGTGGGTCGCGTCGCGCGCGGACCCGTCGTTCGTGGTGGCCCAGTACGCCGAGGACGCCGACGCCGTCCCCGAGGACGCCGCGACCGTGGTGAAGGAGGACTTCCTCGCGGCGTTCGAGCGCCACCGGAACGGCGCGGTCACCGAGTTCCGCGACGCCGGCAGCGACTGGGGGATCGACCTCGACGCGGTCGACGCCCCGGTGCGCCTGTGGCACGGGACCGACGACGCGAACGTCCCCGTCGCCGGGGCGGAACGACTGGCCGAGGCGCTTCCGACCGCCGAACTCCGCGTCCTCGACGGCGCGGACCACCTCGGGACGCTCCTCCGGGCCGCCCCCGAGGCGCTGTCGCGTTCCCGCTGATCGCTGGCTCTCCCCCCGAGTTCGCCCCTGAAACGCCGCTGCGTCCCCGCTGATCAATCCGGCCCTGCCCGAGTCCGTCCCCGAGACGCCGTTGCGTCCCCGCTGACCGGTTCGGCCCTCCTCTCCGACCTCGTCCCGGGCCCCTCCCGCGGGCGGTCCCGAACCACGCGGATTGATGTACGGCACGCTCGAACGTCGAGCGACGGCGTCATGAAACGGATCAGGTTCTCGGCCGCCTACCCCGAGCGGCTCCGCCACCCCCTCCACGAGGCGATCGCCGCCGACTCGCCGATCCGTCGCGCGGAGCTGCTGATGTGGAGCCCGACGGCGGACGCAACGACGCTGCTCTGGTTCGACGGCGACCGCGACGCGACGGCGTCTGCCCTCGACGCGCTCGACTCGCTGGTCGCGAGCAGCCTCGTGAGCGACGCCGACGGGACCTACGCGTTCCTTCGGCAGGACGCCTACGAGTTCCCGGCGGCGCTCCTCGACACCGTCGCGGCGTCGCGGGTGATCTTCCTCCCGCCGGTCGTCTTCCGCGAGTCGGGCGACGTCCGGTTCGAGGCAGTGGGCGCGACGGCGGCGCTCAGCGAGTTCCACGACGACCTCGCGACCCTCGCCGACCTCACTATCGAGTGGGTCCACGAGTTCGAGCGCCGACGGGAACCGTCGCGGCTGACCGACCGACAGCGCGCGGCGCTGGAGACGGCGGTCTCGACGGGGTACTACGAGGTTCCGCGCGAGGGGACCGTCGCGGACGTGGCGGCCGCGCTCGGCTGCGCGACGAGCACGGCCGGCGAACTGCTCCGGAAGGCCGAGGCGGCGGTCGTCGAGCGCGCCGTCGAATCGGCGTGACGGCCGCCGCCGTCCCGGACGCCGACCCGCCGTCGGTTCACAGCCGCTCGCGGAGCGTGTCGGCGGTCGCGTCGCCCACGCCGTCGACGTCGGTGAGGTCGTCCCGGGAGGCGTCGCGGACGTTCTCGACCGAGCCGAACCGCCGGAGGAGGCGGCGGCGCGTCTCGGGGCCGACCCCCGGCACGTCGTCGAGGACCGTCCTGACCTCGTCGCGGACGGTCTGGTGGTAGGAGACGGCGAACCGGTGCGCCTCGTCGCGCACGCGCTGGAGCAGGTGGAGCTCGGGGGCGTCGTCGTCCCAGCGCCGGGTCCCGGTCGGAGTGACGACCAGCTCCTCCGCCTTCGCGAGGGCGACGACGGGCACGTCCCACCCGGTCTCCGCGAGCGCGTCGCGGGCGGCCCCGAGCTGCCCCTCGCCGCCGTCGATGAGGAGGAGGTCGGGGTCCGGGCGGTCGTCCTCGCCGGCGAGCGCGCGCTCGGCGCGCCACCGGACCAGCTCGCGCATGTTCGCGTAGTCGTCGTTGCGCTCGGTGAGCTTCTTCCGGCGGTAATCGGCCGTCTCCGCGCTCCCGTCGACGAAGCACACGTCGGAGCCGACCACGGCGGTGCCCTGCGCGTGGCTCACGTCGAACCCCTCGACGCGCTCGGGGCGGGCGATCCCGAGCCGGTCGCCGAGCGCGCCCACGGGGTCGTCGCGGCCGCCGCGCTTCCGGGCGTTCTTCAGCGCGAGTTCGACGAGCTTCGCCTCGCGGCCGGCGCCCGGGACCCGGACCGCGACCCCCTCGCGCTCCAGCCAGTCGACAACGTCCCGGTCGGCGGGTCGTTCGGCGAGGAGGACCGCGTCCGGGAACTCCCGCTCGGCGTAGTACTGCGCGAGGAACGCGCTGAGCACGGCGGCGGGGGTGTTGGCGTCGGGGTCCGCCGGGGTCGCGTCGCCGCCGGAGGCCCCCGATTCGGCCGCGTCCGCCACCGCCGCCGCGTCCAGCTGGTGGCGGCTCCGGTCGACCAGTTGCCCGCGCTCGCTGTGGAGCCGGGCCACCCGAGCCGTGTCGCCCTCGACCGCGGCCGCCAGCACGTCGACGGTGCGGTCGTCGTTCCGGTCGCTGACGGCCTCGCCCCCCTCGCCGTGGAACGCCTCGACCGCTTCGAGGCGGTCGCGGAGATTCGCCGCGCGCTCGAACTCGTTCGCCTCGGCCGCGGCCTCCATGCGGCGTCGGAGGGGATCGGCGAGGACGCCCGTCTCTCCCTCGAAGAAGCGCCGCGCGGCGGCCACGTCCTCGGCGTACGCCTCCGGCCATATCTCGCCGGTACACGGCGCCGAACAGATGCCCATCTCGTAGTCGAGGCAGGGGCGGTCGCGCCCCTCGTACTTGTGGTCCGAACAGCCGCGCAGCCGGTACTCGTCGCGGACCGCCTTCACCACGGTCTCGACGCGGCCCACGTCTGTGAACGGGCCGTACGCGACCGCGCCCGCCTCGGGGTCGCGGGTCACCTCGATCCGGGGCACCTCGTGGTCCGAGAAGGCGACCAACGGGTACGACTTGTCGTCCTTCAGCCGGACGTTGTACCGCGGGCGCAGCCGCTTGATGAGGTTCGCCTCGAGCAGCAGCGCCTGCGTCTCCGTGTCGGTGACCGCGAACTCGACCCGGTCGGCGCGCTCGACCATCCCTCGGATCCGGCCCGAGCGCGGGTCCGCGTACGACCGCACCCGGTCGCGGAGGTCGAGCGCCTTCCCGACGTACAGCGTCGTCTCCCCCGCCCGGAACTGGTAGACGCCCGGCTCCGTCGGGAGGTCTCGGGCCCGCTCGCGCACCGCGCCGGCGTCCATCGGTCTCGGATCGCCGTAGCCGCCCGACGCCATTGAACGCTGCGGGGACGAGCCGAAGCGAGGTCACGGTCCGTTCATGTCACTTCGCGAACTGGGTAGTTATCAAACCTGAGTCACGGGGAGAACCGTTTATGCCGATGCTTGGGGGAGAGGGAAACAGATATGACGGGAGTTCGAGGGCTGTTACGGCGCGTGCTCGGGCGGGGAGGTGACTCCCGGTCGGTCCCCGACGGGGGCGTCGTCGTCGGGGAGCCCGCGGGGACGGACGACGCGACGGTCCCAGCCGGCGAGTCCGGTGGCCCGAGCGACGAGGAGTACAGCGTCACCGAGGCGGACGGCGTGGACCGGACCAAGACCTTAGGGGGTGCCGGCTTCGCCGAGGTGTTCAACGCCACGGGCGTCCCGACGTTCATCCTCGACACCGAGGGGAACGTCGCCGAGTGGAACGAGTCGCTCGCGGCGCTCACCGGCGTCGACCGCGCGGACGCCCTCGGCCACGACTACGCCTCGGAGCTATTCTACCCCGACGGTCGGCGCGCCGACACACTCGCGGACAAGGTGCTCGACGCGCCCGAGGACGCGGACGAGGTGTACGATGTCGAGCGGTCCGGATCGGCACGGATCCGCTACCGCGACACGAGCACGATGGTCGACCGCCACGGCGAGGAGAAGCACATCGAGTTCACCGCGACCCCGATGTACGACGGCGACGAGTTGGTCGGCGTGACTGAGGTCGTCATCGACCGCACCGAGAACGTCAACGAGCGCGAGGCGACGGCGGAGCTGGTCGCCGAGATCCGCCAGACCGCCGAGGAGATCGGGGAGGGAAACCTAGAGGCCCGCGCCGTCTGCCGCGAGGAGTGCGAAATTCTCAACGAAGAGCTGTTGAGTGTCATCGGCGTCGTAAACCGGATGGCGGAGAACCTCCAGACCCTCTCCGAGAGCGTCCACGAGAAGGCGCGCGACCTCGACGGCACCGTCGAGGAGGCGAGCGCCGCGGCAGCCGACATCGCCGAGAACGTCGACGAGCAGAACGAGCTCTTAGAGGAGAGCGTCTCGGAGATGCAGTCGTTCTCCGCGGGGATGGAGGAGGTCGCGGCGACGGCTGACCAGGTCGACTCCGCCGCGGTCGCGGCCGCCGACGCCGCCGACGAGGGGTTAGACGCCAGCGAGGACGCCCGCGAGGCGACCGAGGACGTGGTGGAGATCGGCGACGAACTCGTCGAGAGCGTCGGCGCGCTCTCCGAGCGCATGGACGACATCGAGGAGGTCATCGAGGTCATCTCCGACGTGGCCGAGCAGACGAACCTGCTCGCCCTGAACGCCAACATCGAGGCCGCCCGCGCCGGCGAGGGCGGCGACGGCTTCGCGGTCGTCGCCGAGGAGGTGAAGAAGCTCGCCGACGAGACCCGCGGCTACACCGAGGAAATCACGGAGAGCCTCGACAAGCTCCAGGCGCAGTCCGCGGAGACCACGACCGCGGTCGAGCGCTCGCACGACCGGATCGAGGACGCGGGCACCGAGATCGAGACGGTCCTCGACTCGCTCGAAGAGATCGCTGACGCGGTCGACGAGGCGGCCGCGGGCGTCGCGGAGGTCGCGCGCACCACCGACGACCAGGCGGCGACCGTCGAGGAGCTCACCTCGTCGCTGGAGGCGGTCCGCGAGCGCTCCGACCGCACCGAGGAGGCGACCGAACGCATCGTCGACGCCACCGACGATCAAGAGGCGGCCGTCGACGAGCTGATCGCCCGCGTCGAACAGCTCGACGCCAGATAACTCCCCTACCGCCCCGAGTCCCGTCCGCTTTCGCTCCCCCGTTCTCTCGGCACCGCCGAACGTTTAACCCCGCTCAGCCCCCACAAAACGTATGTCCGTTACGCCGCCCGGGCCGCTCGGCGACCCCCTGTTCGGGAACGGTCGCCAGTTCGCTGACGACCCCTTCGGTTTCCTCCGCGCCTGCGCCGACAGCTACGGTGACGTGGTGCGGCTCGACCTCGGTCCCAGAGAGACGTACCTGCTCACGAACCCCGCCGACGTCGAGCGCGTGCTCGTCGCCGACGCCGAACGCTACCGGAAGCCCCAGTTCGGCGACGACGCGATGGACACGCTGCTCGGCGACGGTCTCCTCATGAGCGACGGCGACACGTGGCAGCGCCAGCGCACGCTCGCGAACCCCTCGTTCCACAACCGCCGGATCGGCGCGCTCGACGGGACGATGGTCGACCACACGGAGTCGCAGCTCGCGGACTGGGCCGACGGCGAGGTCGTCGACATCCAGCTCGAGGTCGCCCGCCTCACCGTGAAGATCATCGTCTCGGCGATGTTCGGCGCCGACATCACCGACGAGGAGGTGAAGACGGTCCAAGAGAACTTGGAGCCGCTCGGCGCGCGGTTCGAGCCCGACCCGCGGCGGTTCCTGATCCCGAACTGGGTGCCGACCCGCGAGAACCGCGAGTTCGACGCCGCGATCGACACCCTCGAATCCGTCATCGACGGGATCGTCGACCGCCGCCGGGGCACGGAGCGCGACCCGAGCGTCGACCCCGCCGGCGCGGAGGGCGTCGCGGTGCCCGGCCCGGCCGGGGACGGCGACGGCGACCTGCCGATGGACCTGCTCTCAGTCCTCCTACGCGCCCGCGACCGCGGCGAGCAGACCGACGAGAACCTCCGCGACGAGCTGGTGACGATGCTGCTCGCCGGCCACGACACGACCGCGCTCGCGCTGACGTACACGTTCTACCTGCTCTCGAATCACCCTGATGCCCGTCGCGAGGTCGAGCGCGAGGCCGAGACGGCGACCGCCGACGGCCCGCCGACCGCGGCCGACGTCCGCGACATGGCGTACACCGAGCGCGTGCTCAACGAGTCGATGCGCCTCTACCCGCCCGTCTACACCCTGTTTCGCGAGCCGAAGCTCGACGTGAAACTGGGGGGGTACCGGATCCCGGAGGGGTCCGCGCTGATGGTGTCGCAGTGGGTGACCCACCGGTCCGAGCGGTGGTACGACGCCCCCGAGACGTTCGACCCCGACCGCTGGACGCCCAAGCGCCGGAGCGAGCGCCCCCGGTTCGCCTTCTTCCCCTTCGGCGGGGGCCCGCGCCACTGTATCGGGAAGGCGTTCTCGCTGCTGGAGGCGAAGATCATCCTCGCGGAGATCTGCTCGCAGTTCGAACTCGGCTACGAGGGACCGGACCTCTCCTTGCGCGGCTCGCTCACCATGCACCCGAGCCATCCGGTGCCGATGCGGATCCGCGAGCGGTAGATGTCCGCCCCCGCCGACGCGTACTGCGCCCGGTGCGGCGATCCGCTCTCGAGCGGTCTCGTTGCGACCGACCGCCGCGCCTGCTGTCTCAACGCCACCCCGATCGCGGGCGTCTGCCCGACCCACGGGCCGGTGGGGCCGCACCACGCGGTCGAGGAACCGGACGCGGTCGACGACGCGTAACCTCCGGTTCGCCCTACAGATCGACCGTCGCCGCGACCTCCCGGTACTCCGGGTCCCACGCGTCGAGCGCATGGACGCGCCACCGGACCGGGTCGAACTCGGTCTCGACGAGGTCGGCGACCGCGCCCGGTTCCGGGTCGCCGCCCCGCGCCAGCGTCACGTGCGGGACGTACGCGTCGCCCTCGATTCCCTCCACCGTCCCGAACGCCGCACAGAGCCTGCGGTGAAGCCGAACGAGCCCGTCGCTCTCGACCGTCAGATACACGATCGGCCGCGACCCCGACCGCGGCGCGTCGAAGACGTCGATCCCGGTCACGGCGACCTCGAACGAGTCGGCGGGCGCGAGCGGTCGACGAAGGCGTTCGCGCAGCCGGTCGAGGGCCTCCTGACGAGGCGGGACGGGTTTGTCCCCTCCACGTTCCTCGCCCCCCTCGCCCTCTCCGCGTTCATCGCCTCCGTCGCGCTCTCCGCGTCGCACGTCCTCGACGCCGAAGCGCTTACAGACGAGGGTGTGACGCTCGCGGACGCGATCGAACCCCGTCAGTTTCGGGTGGAGATCGCCGGCGAGGCGGTCGATCGCGGGCGGGAGCGGGACGTTGAGGCTGAACACGTCGGCGTCCGCCTCAGATCCGATCGGTGAGGTGTAAGGCGATCACGACGACGAGCGCGATCCCGATCAGCGTTGGGAGGGCGTCGAGCAGCCAGAAGGCGACCTCGAGGACGGCCCCGACGATCTCTAGGAGAAGCCACACGACGACGAGCAGCAGCACGATCTTCAGGAGGTCGTCGGTGTCGATCTCGGCGCGGTTCATGGCCAGACGGGGGTGCGGCAGCGATAAAAAGACGGTGGTAAAACCGGGCGCTCGCTACGCGATCTTCTCGTACTGCTCGGAGAGCTTCTCGGCGGCCTCGTCGAGCAGTTCGGCCTCGTACTCGTCGAGGTCCCACTCGACGACCTCCTCGACGCCGTTCGCGCCGAGCTTCGCGGGGACGCCGAGCGCGGTGTCATCGTAGCCGTACTCGCCGTCGAGCACGACCGAGCAGGGGAGCACCTCGCCGGTGTCGTTGAGGATGGCCTCGACGGTGTGGGCGACGCCGGTGGCGGGTCCCCACTGCGTCGCGCCCTTCCGGCTGATCACGTCCATCGCGGACTCCTGGAGGTCCGCGAGGATCTGCTCTTTCTCGTCGGCGTCGAACGACGGGTCGCGGCCGTCGACGCGCACCTTCGAGAAGACGGGCGCCTGCGCGTCGCCGTGTTCGCCGAGGATCGTCGCCTCGACGTTCTGGACGGGCGCGTCGAAGCGCTCGGAGAGGACGTAGCGGAAGCGCGCGGAGTCGAGCCGGCCGCCGAAGCCGACCACCTTGTGGCGGTCGCGGTCGCCCGCCTCGTAGAGGTGGCGGTTGAGCAGATCGACCGGGTTCGAGGTGGTGACGGTGACGAAGTCGTCGTTGTGCTCGGCGATTGAGGACCCGATGTCCTCCATGATCGGCGCGTTGTCGCCGGCGAGGTCGATCCGGGTCTGCCCCTCCTTGCGCGGGATGCCCGCCGTGATGACGACCACGTCCGAGCCGGCGGTGTCCTCGTACTCGCCCTGCCGGACGGTCGTGTTCGAGTCGTACGCGACGCCGTGGTTCGCGTCGGCGGCCTGTCCGATCGTCGTCTCGCGCTGGTCCGGAATGTCCACGAAGACGAGCTCGTCGACCACGTCGCGTAACGCGAGGTTGTAGCCGGCCGCGGCTCCGACGGTCCCCGCCGCACCAATAACGCTGACCTTTGTCATACCGTGTAGATTCGCGACCGGCCGGTGAGTAAACGTTTCGGAACCCCGCTAACGTTCGTGACCGTCGTCGCGAAACCCCTAACTCCCGCGGCGTCGAAGCGTCGCCTCGTGCCGACGTTCCGCTACCCGTGCCCCGGCTGTCGGACGACGAACAGCCTTCACGACGCCGACTGTGAGTTCGAGGGCGTGAGCTGGCCGACCGTCGAGAAGGCGTACACCGACCTCCTGTCGGTGCTGTCCGCGGAGCCCGACGGCCTCCCGGAAGCGGCGCTGCGGGACGCGGTCCCGGCGGAGTGGGGCGGGCTCCACAAGGCCGCGCTCGGCGCGCTCCGCCGCGACCAGCGCGTCGTCGAGGACGGCGACCGGCTCCGCCTGCTCACCGCCGCGGAGTTCAAGGAACGCGTCTCGGAGCCGACTCGCGACCCGATGCGCACCGTCTACGAGCACGGCTCGGTCCCGGGCTGTCACGACAACGCGGTGTTCGCGATGGTGGCGTGGTACGAGATGGTCGGGCTCTCGTGGCCCGAGACCCGCGAGAACGTGATCGAGTGGCTCCGCGAGTCGGGCGCGTGGGACCGCGGCGGCTTCGAGGAGTCGACGCCCGGCGAGCTCGTCGACGCCAAGCGCCACGTGTACGACGAGGGGTACGGCTGGAAGGAGAAGGGACAGGCCGCGAAGCGCGTCATCGAGCGGCATCTGTAGCGCCGGTTCGTCCGGAGCGCGGACCGGACGGACCGCCGCCCCACGACAGCTTTACCCCCGCCGTCGCCGTCGTACCCGACGAATGGCCCTCGACCTCGTTCCCGCGTGGCCCGCCGTCGGCTCCCTCGCGGGCGGGGCGGGGGCGCTCGCGCTCGCGTGGGCGATCCGCGAACACCGCGGCCGCCCCGGCGTCGACTGGTTCCTCGGCGTGTTCGCCGCGCAGGCGACGTGGTGTCTCTCCTACGGCGTCGGCCTGCTGGTCTCCGAACCGGCGATCCGAGCCGCGCTGGAGGCGACGATGTGGCTGGGCGTGATCTGGACAGGGATCGCCTTCCTCGGGTTCGCACTGGAGTACACGGGCCGGAGCGACGTGGTCCGGAGCCGCCTGTTCGCGGCGGTCGTCGGGTTCGGCGCACTCTCGTCCGCGCTCGTCGTCACGAACTCGCTCCACGGTGTCTTCTGGACCGACTTCGCGCGCGACCCCGCCTTCGGCGTCGAGACCGTCTCGTACGCGTTCGGGCCGTGGGCGTACCTGACGGTCGCCGCGGAGACGGTCCTCGTCGCCAGCGCCGTGTTCCTCCTCGTCGACACGCTGCTCAGCTACGGGCCGCTGTACCGCCGCGAGAGCGCCGCGGTCGCGCTGAGCTCGCTGCCGCCCGGGTTCGCGCTGGTCGCGTGGGCGCTGGCGCTCGGCCCGGTGCCCCAACTCCAACTCGCGCCGGTGATGTTCGTCCCGCACCTGCTCCTCGACGCGTACGCGTTCGACCGCGCGGAGATGTTCGACCGGAACCCGACCACCAGCCGCGCCGCGGAGCGCACCGCGATCGACGACCTCCGCGACCCCATCGTGGCGCTGGCGCTCGACCGCCGCATCGTCCGGATCAACCCCGCGGCCGAAACGGTGCTCGGCGTCGACGCCCAGACCGCCCGCGACCGCCCGCTCGCCGATTTCCTCGATCTCCCGGTCCGCATCGGCGACGCGGGCGAGGGCGAACCGGACGGCGGCGAGTCCGGCCCGGACGACGAAGCGGGCGGTTCCCGCGAGACGGTCGAGATCGACGCCGGCGACGGGGCCCGCAGCCGCACGTACGCGGTGTCAGTCTCCCGGCTCACCGACCCCAACGGCACCCACGTCGGGTACACTCTCGTCCTCTCGGACGTCACCGACCGCGAGCGCCGACGCCAGCAGCTGGAGGTGCTCAACCGCATCCTGCGACACAACCTCCGCAACGACGCGGGCGTCGTCCGCGGGTACGGCGAGATCCTCCGCGATCGCGTCGACGACTCGGAACTCGTTCAGATGGCCGACGCGGTCGAGCGTCGCGCGGGCGCGCTGGCCGCGCTCGGCGAGAAGGCCGGGACCGTCGAGCGGCTGCTCGAAGATCGGGACCCCGAGCCGACGGACGTGCGCGACCTCGTGACATCGGCCGTCGCGGACGCCCGTGGCCGCGACGACGCGGCGATCGAACTCGCGGTCGACGGCGAGCCGACGACCGCCGACGGCGGGGCGGCGACTTCCGTCGGCGAGCGGACGACCGGAGACGCCGACGACGACGAGTGGGTCACGCGGGTCCGGCTCGACGCGCTCCGCGCGGTCGTCGAGAACACGGTGGAGAACGCGCTCGATCACCACGACGGTCAGGGAACAGAACGCGATGACGGCGGGGCGTGGGTACGGGTCGCGCTCCGTCGAGAGGAGCGCGGAGGCGACGGCGGCCACGAGGGCGAGGGCGACGCGCGGTTCGTGCTCACCGTCGCGGACGACGGGCCCGGGATCCCCGAGCACGAAGTCGAGGCGGTCGAGTCCGGGCGGGAGACCGCCCTCGAACACGGGTCGGGGCTGGGCCTGTGGGTCGTCGCGTGGGGCGCCGCCGCGGTCGGCGCCGACGTCGAGTACGCCGACCGGGAGCCGCGGGGGACGCGGGTGACGGTGTCGGTTCCGGTCGTAGACGGCTTATAAAGCGTGTGCCTCGCCGTACGCCTGTGCCTTCAGACGATCGTAGCGCTCTTGCGAGTCGAGTACCCACTTGTACTCGAATCCGGGCGGTGGGGTGCTTCAGTCGAGGAACGAGCGAGCCTCTTCGACCCCGAAGCGGATCGTTTTGCGGCCGTACGACGGTGAGAGGCCAATCTCCTCGAATAGATTTAAAAAGAACTCCTGACGGTCGTCTCGGTGTCGTATCCGTATTGCTGCTCTCGGTTCGCCGTACTCCTGAACATCGAGACACCCGTCACAGACGTACCACATCTTGGCGATCCGTGGCGTCAGCGATAGACTCTCTGGGAACCGCTTCTCGCCGGACCGGTACCACCGACGAAGTGACCGCATGAACGGGTGAGATCGCGATATGACGGTATACCTATCGTGATAGTTCTCAGCCCTCGCATTTGGACTGACCCCGATTCACGGTTACTATGTGCCAGCTCCGCTGCCGTCTTTTTTTTAATCGGACACCGGTGCTCAACACCCCCATCTCGTGGTCGAACCACTCCAAGGATTGCTTGTAACCATCGAGAGACGGAACAGGCCGTGAGCCCCGTCGTTCGTCTTTGGGACGGACCCCCCGTCACCCATGAAACAGCCGACGAGGATCTCGCGAAGGTACGTGGGTGTTTCGGGGTAGTAACAGCTTCCGCGTGCCCAGTGACTACCGACCCGCTTGAACGACTCTCCGCATCCTGGACACGCTTCCCTCGGTAATTTACTCGCTCTGAATCCTCGGTGCAAGCATATACGTTGCCTGTCCGAGCCCCTCGGCGAAGCCGTAGTGGAGCTTGACGGGGAACTCCTCGCCGAGCTCGACGGTGACCTCGGCGTCGGAGGGGATCGCCTTGTTCATGTCCTTGAGGTAGTCGAGGCTGAACAGCGAGTCAGCGGGGCCGGCGGTGAGCGCGATGAGGTCCTCGCGGTCGAGCTTGAGGTTCACGTCGTCGGTGTCGCCCTCGGCCTCGATGAAGAACGCCTCGTCGCCCTCGTCGACGCGGAGGCGGATGTGGTCGGAGACCATGTCGGCGGCCTTGATCCCGCGGTCGAGCTGGGCGCCCTCGACGACGATCTCGGAGGCGAGATCGAGGTCGGGGATGTCCGGCTCCTGGCGGATCGAGTCGGGGTCGATGAGCGCGAGGGTGTACGAGAGGCCGTCGATCTCGATGTGGAGCTTGCGGGTCTCCTCGTCGAGTTCGAGGTGGATCAGGTCGCCCGAGTTGGCCATGCCGGCGATGTCCTCCAGGCGGGCGAGGTTGACGCCGATGACGCCGCCGTCGGCGTCGTAGGACTCGAACGCGGCCGCCTCCAGCGTGAGGTCGACCATGCCGACGTTGGCGGGGTCGACGGCCCGGATGGAGAGCTCCTCCTCGTTCAGGCGGATCTTACACTCGTCGACCAACACGCTCACCGAATCGAGCGCGTCCTGAAACGTCGACGCGCCCACGATGGCCTTGAACATATACGTTCGGCTAGGGCGGTATCCCCTAAAAAGACACCCGATCGGGTCGGCACGGAAACGCTCAAACCGACCGGATGAGCCGGGCGACGACGACCCCGAGCGTCACCACGGCTCGCAGCGGGCGGAGCCGTTCGAGCCGGTATTCGAGGGTCTCCGCCTCGTCGGCGTCCCGGCCTCTCGCCTCCGCGTCCGCGCCGTCGTCCGCCGGCTCGCGCGTGAGGTCGCGGGGCTCCTCGCTACCGGGGCCGCGGGGCGCTCCGTCGCCGGGGTCGGGCGGCTCGGATCGGCCCGTCCGTCGGGGCGCTGTCGGCCGGCTCCGCGAGCGGTGTCGGGTTCACGTCGGTCCGCTCGGGCGCTGACAGTGGCTCGTCGACCGTGTGTGGCCTGCGCCGCGCCAGGCGGTACACGACGGTGCGAGGGTAATTCATGAGTAGACGAGCCGAACGCAAGACGGAACTGAAACTCGTCCGCGCGGGATCGGGCTCCCGGACCGATCGCGCCGGTCGTCGCGCGCGGCCCTCAGACGAGCGGCTCGACGAGGTCGCGCCCCTCGGCGAGCAGGTCGTCGACGGCCTCGTCGGAGTCGGCCTCGGCGTACACCCGGAGCTTCGGCTCGGTGCCCGAGGGGCGGACGAGCAGCCACGAGCCGCTCTCTAAGAGGAGCTTGAACCCGTCGAGCGTGACGACCTTCGCTACGGGGGACCCGCCGACTGCCTCCGGGATGTGGTCCTCCAGCTCGTCGAGGACCGCTTCCTTCCGGTCGTCCGGGCAGTCGAGCGACACTTTTCCGGCCGCGATGTGGCCGTGCTCGTCGAGCAGGCGGTCGACGCGCGCGTCGAACGGCTCGGCGGCGTGGGTCGCGGCCGCGAGCAGCCCCATCAGCACGCCGTCCTTCTCCCGGACGTGACCGCGGAGGGTGAACCCGCCGGACTCCTCGCCGCCGAACAGCGCGTCGTGCTCACCCATCGCCTCGGCGACCCACTTGAAGCCGACCGGGGTCTCGTACACCGCCTCGCCGTGCGCCTCGGCGATGCGGTCGACGAGGAACGTCGTCGAGACGGTGCGGACCGCGGGCCCGGAGTCGGTCTCCAAGAGCCGGTCGTAGCAGGCGGCGTAGAAGAGGTTCGCGTCGAGGACGCCGCGCTCGGGCGTGACGACCGCGATCCGGTCGGCGTCGCCGTCGTTGGCGATCCCCAGATCCACGTCGCTCTCGGGGTCGGTGACGCGCTCGGCCAGTTCTCCGAGGTGTTCGGCCGACGGCTCGGGGGAGTCGCCGCCGAAGGTCACGTCGCGCTCGCAGCGCAGGCGCTCCACCTCCGCGCCGGCCGACTCGAGGAGCGCGTCCGTGACGCCGCGCCCGCTCCCGTGCATCGCGTCGTACGCGACCGTGAGCCCGTCGAGGTCGACGCCGTCCCCGTCTCCGGCGACGCGGCTGACGACCTCGCGGGCCGCGTCGGCGTGTTCGCTCACGAGGTCGACCCGAGAGATGTCGCCGCGCTCGGCTTCGGGGAGCAGGTCGGGCTCGGCGAGCCGGTCGACGACATCCTCGGTCACGTCCGGCAGCGCCGGCGCGCCGTCGTGCGGGATGAACTTCACGCCGTTGTACTCGGGCGGGTTGTGCGAGGCGGTGATCATACACGCGCCGGACAGTCCGCGGTCGACGATAGCGTGGGCGATCACCGGCGTCGGCGCGTCGCGCTCGGGGAGGATCACGTCGAAGCCGTTGCCCGCGAACACCTCCGCGAGGCTCTCGGCGAACCCCTCCGAGGTCTCGCGGGCGTCGTACCCCACCGCGACCGGTTCGTCGTGCCCCGCCGCGTCGAGGTGGTCGGCGATCGCCTGTCCCACGATCCGCACGCGCTCGTCGGTGAACGTGTCGAGTGTCGCGCGCCACCCGTCCGTGCCGAAGGCTATCTGATCCATGTCGGCCACGTCGGCGGCGGGGACAATAATGCCCCGTGTCGGCCGCGAAGGTTGCGCGAGCGGATCGCCCGCGGCTATTGATAAATAAACCGCGGCGGCGCGTGCCTCCGAACGCCCGCAGGGCGTGAGGAGCACGCGCGAGGGAGTCGGACCGGCGCGATAGTACCTAGCATAACTTTTGAAGATAGTCGTCGAGATGATTGTCGATCCAAGAGGCCGCGAAACT
>NZ_NHNZ01000092.1:0-3102 GCF_002727095.1 Halorubrum sp. C191
CATAGTTTCAGAGAGTACCCCACGGTACTTATATAGTCGGGAGTCAGTCGGTCGAGGTGTGGTGGTTGTGTCGTCCCATGTCGGTTTCCTCCCCGACCTACTCGCTCACTCCGTTCGCTCCTTGAGGTCGGGGGCTCCACCTCGAAAATGCTGAAACACTGAGGGAATGGTCTCGTCATCCGCGACGAGATACGAGAACTCGTCTAGGGCGATGACGCAGGGTCCATCAACACGGGAGATAAGATACTGAAACGCCTCCTCGAAATCGTCGACATCCGGAGGAACATCATCGAATGTTTCAGCACACCGACCCGCGAACCGCCGCGCGTTGTGACGCGAACCACGCTGATCACACAGATAGTAGACCGAAGTTGCTTCCAAATCCTTGAGCGCAGTCGTCACCAGCGTGGTTTTTCCGACCCGACGTCGACCGTAGAGAACCAGTAGCTGTCGGTCTTCCCTTGAGAGATGTGACGTGAGCCACTCCAGTTCATTCTCTCTGTTGATCATTATGTGTACGATAATATTATCGTGTACATAATATGTGTTCGGGTTCCACACATGCTGGGGACTTAGCCTACACGGCTGAGGGCGACCAGTCGGTGTCGTCGCAGATGGTGAGAAACCATTATGTAGTACAGCGTGCTACTGCGTATACATGCCATCGATTAGTGCCCGAGTACCTGATGACGATGAAGACGAGCTTGAAGCGGTAAGTGAGCTGTTAGATGAAGACAAAAGTACAGTCATTCGGAAAGCACTCGCAGAAGGTCTCTCATCCATCCGTCGACGTGTCGCGATCGAACGGTATCAAAGTGGCGAGCTCTCAGTTAACGAGGCGGCTCGACTGGCAGATGTGAGTCTCGCAGAGTGGCTCGAAATTGCCCGTGAACATAATCTCACAACGCAACTGTCTCCAGAAGATATCGAAGCAGACGCCGCTGCTGCGCGTGAGCTGTGACGCGGATTTTTCTCGATGCGACGACGCTCATCGCACTCGGAACGATCGGTGAGCTCGAACAGCTGACAAGCTTTACTGGTACGCTTGTTGTCCTCCCCACAGTCCAACGTGAGGTCACGACAGAGCCCGCACAGACAAATCTGACCCGGTTCATTGCGCAGGATGCGGTTGCGACGACCGATCCAGCTGTTCAGGATCGTGTTGAGCAAGCCAAAGAGGTCCTTGGCGAAACAGAACAGAATGGAGACGTATCTCTGATCGCTGCGGTGTTGGCCTACACAGCTGAGGACCGGCCGGTCGGTGTCGTTTCAGATGATAAGCGTGTTCGAACCACGGCTCGTGGGCTTGGGGCGACAGTCACTGGGACGGTCGGTGTGATCGTTCGGGCAGTAGAGGAGGGACTTGATCGAGAAGCAGCACACGATCTCGTAAGGCGGATTGACTCACACGGGCTTCACATGACTGGGAATCTCCGGGAAAAGGCCTACGCACTTATCGACGACGCTGCTGAGTAGGGGACTCCACGCTACCACTTCAGTTGAACCGTCTGCCAGATCCTGACGAGTAATATGCCACGGTTGTTGAGACGACGGAGTGACCTCGATGTCAAGGCGCCGGTGTTCTTCGCTGGAGGACAAGGCCCGTGTTACGTGCCGGATCGAACGGGCAACGATGAGTACGTCGATGCCCGCGACAGCGAGTACGAGTTTGGTTAAGGGCAACACCTACCCATCCAATACCTCATTTTTCACGTACAAATACATTCGTGAGATTGTCCAACGAGATTGACAATCTGTGTGTGAATATCCCCCGCAAGCGCAAGCATCGTATTCGCTCGTTCTTCTGTCGCCATCCCGTCCTGATAGTATGTGTGAGCACGGTTCTCTTTCCAAAGGTCTTCAAGTTCCGTCGCAACCTCCTCGGTGATGAACCCGACATCTGCGCTTCGATTGATTGCGGTCGTGTGCGACTGTGGTGGCCGGGATGGATCGTGGTGCCCCTCCAATATCAACCAGAACAATAGCGTACGTTCGATTGAGGTGAACGCAGCCTCGATTGTGAGCGTATAGTACCCATCTTCGCACAATTTCTCAGCCCCGGAAAGCAGTCGACACGCTTTCCGGAGTTGAACGAGATCGGCACTGGCGACATCCAACCCATCTTCGGAGGTCTGTCCACCGCGGCGGAAGGCGTCTTGTGCGTTCGACAACCGCGGCTCGATGTCATCGTGATCGATCGGCATCGCTACGCCCCTCCGTGAGGTTGTGTATAGATATCTTGGCGTAGCTCCTGGAGTGGGGGAGAGGTCGTGAGCACTAGCCCTTCATCGAAAAACCCTGTGAGTTCAGTGCTGTGTGAAACAGCAGTTTCTGGCGTCTCAACGAGAACCTCAAACTCGTACCGATGGCCGCCAAACGACTTGTCTTCGATTTCGCGTGCAAGAGAGGTACAGATTCGCCGACCGTAGGTGAGATCTCCATCAATTATGACAAGAAGGTCAATATCACTTCGACGGTCTGCTGTTCCGCGAGCGACACTACCAAAGAGAATGGTCCCAACGAGTTCATCGATCTCTTTGCTCTCTTGAATACGAGTCTCAAGTTCGTCGAGATAGGCCCTGACTGGCTTCCGGAACTTCGACTGTGGTATTAAAAAAATGGGGTCTGGACGCTGAAGATGATCGGTATCGATCGAAATTCGAGCGGGCCTATGGTTACTCACAGCGATCACACCGAGTTTCTTAAGTAATGTAATCGAGCGCGAAACAGACGAGACATCTGCGCCCGTGATCGACGCTAGTTCCTGCTGTGTGAACTCCTCAAAGGGATTGTTCACGAGATGGTGGAGGATATCCTGCATTGCCTGATATCGGAAGACTCGCTCTTCTGGAAATGGGAAATCGAAGAGCACGTTCGTGTCTTTCATAATACGCAATTACTTGTATAATATGAAAACTCTTAGGGTGGTCATCCCAGTCAGCTTCCGTGAACATCCCAAACTAGCGGTGTAGTGCCGTGGGAATCCTCGCTCTTCTGGGCGGAGAGGATGTCAAACATGCTGGTGACTGAGCAGGCCTTCATCCCATCAGAGAAACTGGAAAGAGGTTCAATATTGTACGTCAATTGACATCCTCCTCCGCG
>NZ_NHNZ01000007.1:0-20616 GCF_002727095.1 Halorubrum sp. C191
GCCGACGGCGCGATCGTCGGCACCGCGCTGAAACGGGGCGGCGAGACGACCGCCCCGGTCGACGCCGACCGCGTCGCGGACCTCGTCGACGCCGCCGACGCGGTTCGGTGAGCGGGGCGCGGTGATCGGGAGGAGGGTCCCCTACCGGCCGACGTCGACGCCGCGGTCCGCGAGGAACGCCTCGACCTCGCTCCGCGTCGGGAGCCCGGGCTGCGTGAACCGGCTCGTACAGTTGATCGCGGCGATCGCGGCCGCGAACCGGACGCCGCCAGCGACGCCGTCACGGTCGGCGGACGGCCCCGCGGGGGCTCCAGCGATCCACCGGTCGATCAGCCCGGCGGTGAACGCGTCGCCGGCGCCGGTCGCGTCGACCGTCTCGACGTCGAACGCGTCGAACTCGGACACCTCGCCGCCCGCGATCGCCGTCATCCCGTCGGCGCCGTGCGTGAGGACGGCGCGGGGCCACGTCGGGCCACCCCGCGACCGCGACTCGGGCCCGGGTGAGGGCGCCGACTCGGCCGCTCGGGTATGCGCGCTCGCGACCCGCTTGACCGCGGCGTCCGCCGATCCGAAGAACGCCGGCGCGGCGACGCCGTCCGCGACGAACAGGTCGGCCTCATGGAGAAACCGGTGGACCGTCGCCGGCTCCGTGCCGCGCCCGACTAGCTCCTCGACGGATCCCGAGAGGTCGAAGACGAGCGCGGGCGGGTCGCTCCCTGACTCGCCTGATTCGGCGGCTTCGCGGAGCGACCGAACCCGGTCGAGGGCCCGCCGCGCCACGCTGTCAGGCGTGTAGGCGGTGAGGAAGACCGCGTCGGCGTCGGCCATCGCGGCGAGCGCGTCGCCGTCGAGGCGGAGCCCGCGGAAGCTCTCGCCGGCGGTGACGATGGCGCGCTCCCCATCCGGGTCGCGGAGGATCAAGGACCGGGTGTGGGCGTCGTCGCCGACCGCGACGTGCGTCCCGTCCACGCCCGTCTCGCCGAGGTACTCCAGGGCTCTCCGGCCGTACTCGTCGTCGCCGACGCGGCTGACGAGCCCCGCGTCGCGGCCGAGGCGGTCGAGCGCGACCGCGACGTTCGCGCCCACGCCGCCGAACGCGGACGTGACCTCCCGGGCGAACGCGCCGCCGTCCGGCTCCGGGAGGTTGCTGACCGCGTACCACTCGTCTATCGCGGCGGCCCCGACGCAGAGGACGGCCGGCGAACCACCGCTTCCGCCGTCGCTCGCATCTGACTCCGCCGTCACGACTCGCCGAAGAAGGGGCGGTGAACGGCCATCGCGGCGTCGACGGCGATCGGTCCCTCGACGCTCGTCTCCCCGCCGCCGCGCCGGACCACTTCCTCGCAGGGGATTGGCACCACGCCGCCGGAGAGCTCGCCGAGCGTCTCGCCGTCGACGCCGAAGACGACCCGGTCGATCCCCGCGTAGTGGATCGCGGTCGAACACATCGGGCACGGCTCCGTGCTGGCGTACATGGTACAGTCCGCGAGCTCGTCGGCGTCGAGCTCCCGCGCGGCCCACCGCGCGAGCGTCAGCTCCGGGTGCGCCGTCACGTCGTCCTCGGTCCGCGTCTCGTTGCGCGCCTCGCTGACGACCTCGCCGTCGACCACGAGCAGGGCGCCGAACGGGGTGTTTCCGGCCTCGACCGCCTCCTTGGCGAGCCGGATCGTTCGCTCCACGTACTCCCGGTCGGTCGGGTCGTCCGGCAGGTCGTCGAGGTCACGGAACTCGCTGGGATCGCCGGCGTCGTCCGCGTCGGTCATACGTCCCCGTTCGCCTCCGGGAACCTAACGGTTGGTACCGCCGGCTGCGCGCGGTCGTCGTCCGGCGAGCTCGGTTCCCCGTCGAGGCGTCTCGGTCCGCGTCGTCTCCGTCGCCGACGCGCGTCGGGGTCACGCTCGGCGTTCGCGTCGGACGCTCCGCCACGCTCTTGACCGCCACGAGCGAAGCAAGAGTAATGCTGGACAGGCTGCGAGCGAAACTCGGCGCCGCTCGCCGACGGGCACGTCGGATCGAACGCCGGGAGTTCGCGGAACTCCGGCAGTGGGCCGAGGACACGAGCAATCTGCTCCACCTGACGACGCTGTTGCTCGTGCCGATGCTCATCGCGCTCGTCACTCAGATAACGAACCTGACCGACCTCTCGTTTCTCCTCTTCCCGCCGCTGGCGTCGGGAGCCTACACGCTCTTCTCCGACCCGCAGGGACAGTACTCCTCGCCGAGAACGTTCGTCGGGGGGCTCGTGGCGGGGGCGCTCGCGGGGTGGGCCGCGCTGGAGCTCTCGCTGCTCGGTGTCGGCGGCGTCTCGACCGGCGCGATCAGTCCGCTCAGCGCCGGGCTGTCGATCATGCTCTGCGGCGGCCTGACGTGGCTGGCCAGCGTCGAGGAACCGGCCGCCTTCTCGACTGCGCTTCTGGTCCTCGTGAGCGCGCGCGGCGACGCGGTGCTCGTGTTCGGCACCACCGTCGACCCGGCGGCGGCCTACGTCGTGGCCGTCGCGGTCTCCGGCAGTCTCGTCGCGGGCGCGTTCACCGTCTGGCGCACGCGGTTCTACGAGGAGCGCGCTCGCTACCTCTACGGGACCACGCAGGCTGACGACCACGTCCTGGTGCCGATGCGGGGGGAGACGAGCGAGGCGACCGCGTTCTTCGGCGCGCGGCTCGCGGCCGCCCACGACGCCGGGAAGGTCGTCCTCCTCGACATCGTCGACGACGCGGAGATGGCGGTCGCGGAGCGGGCAGTGTCCGCCGACCACGGCGCCGCGACGCCCGGAGACCTCCCGGACTCGGTGCGGGCGTCGTTCGACGGCGACTTTGAGGAGGAGGTCTCGGACCGAGCGGCGGCGGCGGCGGTCGAGCGGCTCGAACCTCACGCCGCGGAGATCCGAGCCCGGTTCGACGTGCCGTGCGAGGTGGTCGTCGCGGCCGACGGCGATCCGGCCCGGGTCGCCGTCGAGACCGCCCGCGCGACGAACTCGGACCTGATCGTGACGCCGTACGAGACCGAAGACGGCCTCCTCTCGCCGTTCGCCCGGGAGGTCTTCGCCGGTCCACTCGACGCCGTCGCGTTCCGGTCGACGACGGGCGTCCACACCTGGCGGCGCGTCCTCGTACTGGTCGCCCGGCCCGGCGACTCGGCGCACGCGATGATCGACTTCGCAGAGCGACTGGCCGGCGAGAGCGGCGGGGTGAGCGTCTGTACCTGTATCGACGCCGAGTCCGAGCGCAGACGGGCCGAGACGAAGCTGGCGAACCTCGTCGAGACCACGACGGGGCCGGTCGAGACGCGGGTCGCGCGGTCGGAGGTGACGGCGTTTCTCGGCGCGAACGCGGACGCCTACGACCTCGTCCTCATGGGGTCGAGCGGGGACCGCTCCGCGGCCTCGCGGCTCGTCTCTCCGCCGACCTTCGAGCGCATCCAGGACGTCCAGTGCGACGTGGCCATCGTGGACCGCGGGAACGCGGACCACGAGGTGCGGGTGTTACGAGAGGGGTGAGACCGTCGACGGCGCGCGCGACGGATCCCTTCTCGGCCAACCGCCGCCGCTCCTCCATTTATATACCTCCCGCCGCGTAGTTCGGTCGTGTCCCGCGTCACCGTCAGCATCGACCCGCACGTGCACTCCGAGGACAGCTACGACGGGCACGAGCCGGTCGATCTGATCTTGGAACACGCGGCCGAGATCGGGCTCGACGCGGTCGTTATCACCGACCACGACGTGATCCGCGAGTCGAAACGCGCCGCGGAGACCGCCGCCGAGTACGGGCTGATCGGCATCCCCGGCGTGGAGGTGTCGACCGCGCACGGCCACCTGCTGGCGATCGGCGTCGATCGAATGCCGCCGCGCGGCGAGCCGTACGCCGAGACGGTCCGGCGGATCCACGAGCAGGGCGGCGTCGCGATCGTTCCCCACCCGTTTCAGCGCTCGCGCCACGGCGTCCGTCAGCGCGACATCCCGACGCCCGGATCGGGCGACGGCTCCGGCGGGGAAGCGCCGGACGCCGAAACGTCCGGCGTGGACGCGGAACTGCCGGACGAGGACGCGGTCGACGCGGCCGGGGCCGCCGCGCCGGGCGCCGAGGTCGACGCCGTCGAGGTGTTCAACGCGTGGCTGTTCACGGGGTACCGAAACCGACGCGCGCGGCGGTTCGCGGCGACCCACGGCTACCCGGGGGTCGCCGCGAGCGACGCGCACCACCTCCAGTACGTCGGCCGGGCGTTCACTGAGCTGACGATCGAGGGGCGAGAGTCGGTCGGCGAGGTCACCGCGGACGACGTGCTGACGGCGATCCGCCGCGGCACGACGACCGTCGACGGCCGGCGCGCGCCGATCCGAATGGCGGCGAAACACTACGTCGGCGCAGCCGGACGCCGGTCCGGGTACTACGCGCGGACCGGCGCGGCCCGGGGCGCCCGGGCCACCAGGCGGACGACCCTCGGCGCGCTCACGGCCGCGAAGGTCGCCGCCCTCCAGTCGGTCCACCGGACTCGCCGGTTCCTCTCGTGGTTCGCCTGACCGGGCGCGTCGGCGGCCGGGGGCGTCGGCGAGCGGCCGCGACCGAGGGTCCGAACGCCGGCGCCCGCGGAGAACGGGGTTTTTGCCCGCGGCCGCGAATGTGTGAGCATGAGCCACGACAGACGGGAGTCCGGGTTCAAGCGGCGGACCCGGGTCGCGGACGCGAGGGCGACGCTGCTCGACGCCGTCGCGCCGAACGACCGGACGGAGACGGTCCCGGTCGAGGCGGCCGACGGCCGCGTCGTCGCCGAACCGATCGACGCGCCGGCGCCGGTGCCGGGGTACGACCGCGCCGCGATGGACGGGTACGCCGTCCGCGCGAGCGACACCTTCGGCGCCGGCGACCGATCGCCGGCGGTCCTGACCGCCAAGCCCGCCGAGGCGGACGCGGTCGCGCCCGGCGAGGCCGCTCGGGTCCACACCGGCAGCGCAGTCCCGGAGGGCGCGGACGCGGTCGTGATGATCGAACAGGTCGAGTCGGTCGACGGCGAGGTGGAGGTGTTCGAGGCGGTCGCGACCGGCGAGAACGTCGGCGAGGCCGGCGAGGATGTCGCCGACGGCCAGCGCCTCTACGAGCCCGGCCACGCCCTGCGCCCCTCCGACCTCGGCCTGCTGCGCTCGGTGGGCTTCGACACCGTCACGGTCCGGGAGCCGCCAGAGGTCGCCGTGATTCCGACCGGCGAGGAGCTGGTGGAGTCGGATCCCGGCCCCGGCGAGGTGATCGAGACGAACGGGCTCACCGTCTCCCGGCTCGTCGAGCGCTGGGGCGGCGAGGCGCGCTACCGCGACGTCGTCACCGACGACCCGGAGGCGCTGCGCGAGGCCGTCGCCGCCGACCTCGACGCCGACGTGGTCGTCACCACCGGCGGCTCGTCGGTCGGGGAGCGGGACCTGATCCCCGAGGTCGTCGGCGACCTCGGCGAGGTGCTGGTCCACGGCGTCGCGCTGAAGCCCGGGCACCCAGTCTGCCTCGGCCGCGCCGAGGGGACGCCGATCGTGTCGCTGCCCGGCTACCCGGTCGCGTGTATCGTCAACGCGGCGCAGTTCCTCCGCCCTGCGATGAAGCGCGCGGGCGGGGCCGACGTAGAGCCGTTCCCGACGCGGCGCGCGACGCTCGGCCGGAAGGTCGCGAGCGAGCCCGGTGTACGGACCTTCGCGCGCGTGTCACTTTCGGGTCCCGACGACGGCCCCGACGGGGACGCGGCGGTCGACGACGCGCTCCCGACCGCGACGCCGACCCGCGCGAGCGGCTCCGGCATCCTCTCCAGCGTCGCGCTCGCTGACGGCTGGGTGGTCGTGCCCGAGCCGCGGGAGGGGCTCGACGCCGGCGAGTCGGTCGACGTCGAACTGTGGGAGGTGACGGAATGAGCGACCGCAAGGAGTTCCGGGACCTCGCGACCCCCGAGGCCGCGCGCGAGGCGATCGAATCGCTCGACCTGTCGCCGACCCCGGAGACGGTCTCGCTGGCGGACGCCCGCGGTCGCGTTCTCGCCGAGCGCGTCGACGCCGCGATCGACGTGCCCGGCTTCGACCGCGCGTCGATGGACGGGTACGCCGTCCGCGCGCGGGAAACCTTCGGCGCGGACGAGGCGGATCCCGCCGAACTCGACCTCGTCGGCGCGGTCCACGCGGGCGCCGCGCCCGACGTGACCGTCGAGCCGGGGACCTGCGCGGAGATCTCCACCGGCGCCGTCATGCCCGACGGCGCCGACGCGGTCGTGATGGTCGAGCGCACCGACGAGCTCGGTTCGGGCGGGGACGGGGTCGACGACGACGGTCCCTCGCGGATCGCTGTCCGCACGTCGGTCGCGCCGGGCGATCACGTGATGACAGCCGGGACCGACATCGCCGCCGGCGCCCGCGCGCTCGGACCGGGCACGCGGCTGACGCCCCGCGAGATCGGGCTGCTGTCGGCGCTCGGCGTCGACGAGGTCCCGGTCGAGGGGCGGCCGCGGGTCGGTATCGTCTCGACCGGCGACGAGCTGGTCCGCCCGGGCGAGGCGCTGAACCCGGACCGCGGGGAGATCTACGACGTGAACTCGACGACGATCGCCGCCGGCGTCGAGGAGGCGGGCGGCGAGCCGGTCCTCTACCCGCACGCCGGCGACGACTACGACGAGATGGAGCGGCTGCTGCGCCGGGCGGCCGACGAGTGCGACCTCGTGCTCTCGTCGGGGTCGACCTCGGCGAGCGCGGTCGACGTCATCTACCGCGTGATCGAGGCGCGCGGGGAGCTCCTGCTCCACGGCGTCGCGGTCAAGCCCGGGAAGCCGATGCTGATCGGCCGGCTCGACCGGGGCGGCTCCGACGGCGGCGACGGCGACGGCGACGAAGGCGTCGGCGAGGACGCCGCCCGGAACGATGCCTCGGTCGGCGAGTCCGCGTACGTCGGCCTCCCCGGCTACCCGGTGTCCGCGCTCACCATATTTCGCACGTTCGTCGCGCCCGCGATCCGCGACGCCGCCGGCCAGCCCGAGCCCGCGACGGCGACCGTCGAGGGGCGGATGGGCGTGAGCGAGCGCTACTCGGAGGGCCGTCTCCGGCTGATGCCCGTCGGCCTGCTCGACCTAGACGACGACGCCCCCCCGCTCGTCTACCCGGTGGACAAGGGGTCCGGCGCGACGACGAGCCTCGTCGAGGCTGACGGCGTCGTCGCGGTCGACCCGGACACGGAGGTCCTCGACGCCGGTGAGGCGGTCGAGGTACAGCTGTTCTCGCCGGACGTGCGCCCGCCGACGCTGCTCGGCGTCGGCGAGGACGACCCCGCGCTCAACCGCCTGCTCGACCGCCTCGCGAACCCGCGGTACCTCGCCGTCGGCTCGCGCGAGGGGCACCGCCGCCTCCGCGACGGCGTCCCCGACGTGGCGGTGACCGCCGGACCGACCGACCGCGAGGTCGGCGCCGAAGCCCTCGGCGGCTGGACCCGCGAGTGGGGGCTTGTCGTCCCCGACGGCAACCCGGAGGCGGTGACCGGGATCGCGGACCTCGTCGACCGCGACCTCCGCTTCCGGAACCGGCCGACAGTCTCGGGCCTCCGTCGGAGCCTCGACACGGCGCTCGACGACCTCGCGGACGAGCGCGACGCCGACCGCCGGGACCTCGCCGAGCGGATCGACGGCTACGAGCGGACCGCGAAGGCGTTCGAGAGCCCGGCCCGCGCGGTCGTCGCGGGCGACGCGGACGCCGGGCTCGGGCTCCGCGAGACGGCGGAACGGCTGGGCTGTGCGTTCGTCCCGCTCGGCGAGCAGTCGGTCGTCGTCAGGGCGGCCCCCGATCGCGCCGGCCGCGAGCCGGTCGCGGCGCTGGCGGCCGCACTCGACGGCGACGGCGGTCGCGGCGGGATCAACGCGATCCTCGCCGACCTCCCGGGCTACTCGCGGAACAGCCGAAACGATCCCTGACCGACAACGACCTCGCCGCGGTCCCCGTCGACGCCGCTGGTGACGGTCATCTCGCTGACGCCGATGGAGCCGCCGGCCCGGATCACTTCGGCCTCCGCGCGGAGGTCGCCGGTCGCGGGGCGGAGGTAGTTCGCGTTGAGGTTCACCGTCGCGACGCCGCCGTCGAGCGGGTCCTCGAACGTCGTGCGCTGCGCGACGCCGCCGGCCGTGTCAATCAGCGTCGCCGCCACGCCGCCGTGGATCGTCTGCCCGTCCGTGTTCGTGAGCTTCTCGTCGAAGGGGATCGAGAGCACGACGCGCCCGCGCTCGACCGTCTCGACCGACGTGTTCAGCCACGAGAGGTAGCCGTGTTCGTCCTCTAACTTTTGTTCGACGAACCGCGTCGCCGCGTCGGGGAGCGGGTCCATCTCCGCGATGTCCGTCTGATCCATGTCCCGCCGGTCGTCCCGGGACGGCTTGTACCCCCCGGAAACGGGCGACAACCGGCGATCGATTGACGGCCTCGCTCACCCGACGCCGAGCCGGATCGGGTCGTCGCTTGGCACGAGCTCGACCGTCACCGACTCGCCGATCGCGAACGAGCGGTCCGGACAGACCAACTTGACGCCGAAGCGCTCGCCGCGCGCGGCGAACAGGGAGAGCCCCACGATGCGATCGCCGTTCGCGCGGACGTCGACCGCCCCCCACTCGACCCGTGGCGCCCCGGACGACCCCCCGCCGTGGGCGGCCGCGGTTCCGATCCGGGTCCCGAGGAGGGACACCGCGTCGCCCGACCGCGGGCGTCGCTCGTCTCTTCCGTCCTCGCCGGGCGCCGCGTCGCTCGCCGCGAACGTCCCGCCGCCCGCGTAGTGCGTCAGCCCGCCGTCGAGCGGGACCCCCCCGTCGCTCGCGAGCGCCGCGAACGACGGTCCGGGCTCGGTCCGCCGCGGGCCGGCGAGCACGACGTGGGTCGGCCCCCGCTCGACGACGGTTCCGGTCCCGTCCCACGCGACCCGCTCCACGGGGAGGTCCGCGGCGACCGGGAGCGACCCGCTCGCTCGGAGGGGATTCGCGTCCGGCGGGCGGAACCCGAGGTGGACGTGGTCGTCGACCCACTGGCCGAAGAAGCCCGAGCGGGTCGTCGGGCCGAGCGCGTCGCCGACGGTGACCCGGTCGCCCGGCGTCACCGCCGGGATCACGTGGAGGATCCGCGCGACGGTGCCGGAGGGCGCGCCCGCGCGAGCACACCACTCGTCGTCGAGGCCGACGACGATCAGGTGGTCCTCGTCGGCCGCATACGGGCGGTCCGGACAGCCGACGGTGCGGACCGCGCTGACGGTCCCGGCGACCGGAGAGCGGCCGACCCCGTCGCCCGGGTAGAGGTCGACGGCGCGACCGCGTTCGTGGGCGGGGTACGGGGAGTTGAACCGCGAGAACTTCTCGTATTGCTCGACGACCTCCGCGGGGAGCGTGACGGTCGCCTCCGGCGGGTCGGTCACGGGTCGGCGACCTCCATCCCCTCGATCACGAACCGCGCGCCGCCGGCGTCGGACTCGGCGACCGAGAGCGTCCAGCCGTGCGCCTCGGCGATGTCGCCGACGATCGCCAGCCCCAGCCCGGTGCCGCCGCCGAGCGACACGCCGCGCTCGGTGACTCGCTCGCGCTCCTCGGCCGGGATCCCGGGACCGTCGTCGCCGATCGAGAGCGCGGCCCGGTCGCCGCCTCGGGTGATAGCGACCGTGACGGCCACGTCCTCTCCCGCGTGTTCGATCGCGTTGCGGAACAGGTTGGAGGTCAGCTGTTCGAGCCGGTCGCGGTCGGCCAACGCGGTCGCGTCGCCCTCGACGGTCAGCGTCGCGTCGGCGGTCTCGAGCCGCGACCAGACGCGTCTGACCGTCCCGTCCAGCGAAACCCGGTCGAGGTCGTCGACCGTCTCCCCCGCCGTCGCCAGCGCGAGGAGTCCCTCGATCATGTCGTCCATCCGCTCGTGGGCGTTCGCGGCCCGCTCTAAGGCGCCGTCGGGGTCGCCGTCGCGCTGGCGGGCCAGCTCGACGGCCGCAGACGCGGCGGCGAGTGGGTTTCGCAGGTCGTGCGAGACGACGCCGGCGAACTCCTCTAACCGCTCGTTCTGCCGTTCGAGCTCCGCCTCCCGGCGTTCGAGTTCCGCCTGTCGCCGCTCCCGCGCGGTCACGTCGCGGAGCAGGAAGACGTGGCCGCGGTCGGTCCCGCGCGGGTCCGTGATCGGGTTCTCTTGGATGTCGAACTCGCGGTCCCCGATGGCGATCGGGTGTTCGACGCCGGACTCCAGCCGCGGGAACACGTCCGACAGCGACGAGCCGACCGCGTCGGGCGGGAGGAGCGACTCGGCGGCGGGGTTGAGGTCGCGGATCCGCCCGTCGGAGCCGGAGACGATCACCGGGTCCTGCATCACCTCGACCGCGGTGTCGCGCGCGACGACCGCGGCGTCGAGGGTGCCGAGCCAAAAGACGGTGCCGTAGAGGAACACGCCGTGGATCACGAACGCCGTCGGCAGCCACGAGAGGTCCCCGTAGCTCCCGACGTCGACGAACGTCACGGCCCCCGCGAGGAACGGGAACAGCGTGCCGAGCAGCACGACGAACGTCTGGAGCCGGTAGCGGTTCCCGGTCCGGTCGTAGAGGTCGACGACGAGGGACGCGCCGGCGAGACACAGCGCGTACGCGAAGAGGACGAACGCGCCGCCGGCGGGACCCAACCCGTATCCGAGCAGCGTGAACGGGCCGTCGGCGACGGGGGCGACGGAGCGCCGGGCCAGCCCGTGGGTCCCGCTCGACCACGCGAGGAGGACCCAGACGAACGCGGGGGTCGCGAGCGCGACGATCCGGTTCTCCGTCCGCCAGCGTTCGCGCCCGGTGAACGCCAGCGCGAACGCCATCCAGAGGACGGGAAGCGCGCCGAGGAGCGGCGTCGCGAGGCTGAGCGCGACGCGCATCGCGAGCTCACCGGACGCGGCGATCTGGAGGCCGTACAGCAGCGACGCGCCGCCGCCGCTGAGGAGGTACAGCGCGACCTCGAGGCCGCCGGGCTCGTCGCGCTCCCGCCACGCGACCCGACCGAGCCAGAGCCCGATGACGCCGGCCAGCAGGCAGGCGGTCAGGTACGCCTGAACCGGCAGGGCGCTCAGGTCGCTCATCGATACCGGTACCACTTCCAGCGCCGACAAAACTGTTGTGTCACGCGCCGGCGCCCCCCGGGGCCCTCGGTTTCTCCCCGCCCCGAGCGACCGCGCTCGGCGCAAGGGGCTTGTGTGCCGCCGCCGTCGGCACGTCCATGCGCGTGTACAGGGGCGAGTTCGCGACCCCGGCGGCCGACCGGGAGCCGGCGGGCGACCTGCTCGCGTCGGCCGCGGAGGGGGTCCCGGCCGTCCGCGTCACGGCGCCGCCGAAGCAGGTCGCCTTCGGCCGGCGGGACACCCGCGAGCCGGGGTTCGACCGGGCGAAGCGGGCGGCGCGCGCGGCCGGATTCCCTGCCGTCGAGCGCGACGTGGGCGGTCGCGCGGTCGCGTACACCGGGTCGACGCTCTCGTTCGGCGTCGCAGTACCGACCGGCGGCGACCGGGGGTCGATCGACTCGCGGTACGAGACCGCGACCGAGACGCTCCGCGACGCGCTCCGCGACCTCGGCGCCGACGTGGTCCGCGGCGAGCCCCCGGCCGCGTTCTGCCCCGGCGAGCACTCCCTGCGCGTCGCTGGGGGCGGTGCGACGGAAACCGGCGGGGCCGCGGGCGGCGGGAAGGTCGCCGGGCTCGCGCAGCGCGTGCGCGCCGACGCGGCGCTCGTCGCCGGCGTCCTCGTCGTCTCGGCGGCGGACGCCGCGCCGATCGCGTCGGTCACCGAACCGGTCTACGACGCGCTCGGCCTGCCGTTCGATCCCGGCTCGGTCGGGAGCGTCGCCGACGCCGGCGGTCCGGACGACCCCGACGCCGTCGCCCGCGCGGTCGAGACCGCGTTCGTGGAGGGGCCGTGGGGCGACGGCGAGCGCCGGATCGTGCGCGTCGGCGGGGCAGCCGACTGAGCGCTGCGCGGCGCGCGGTTCCGACGTTTCGACGTGCTTTTTATGCGCGGGGGTCTGCGTTCGGGCATGGCCGAATTCAAAGTCGTCGTCGCCGACCCCGAGACCGGCGAGACGTTCCAGCGAGAGGTCGACGGACAGGACGCCAACCGATTCCTCGGTCGCGAACTCGGCGACGAGATCGGCGGCGACGCCGTCGGGCTCTCCGACCATACGATCGAACTCACCGGCGGCTCCGACGAAACCGGGCGCCCGATGCGCGAAGACGTCTCCGGCACCCGCCTGAAGGAGCTCCTCCTCGAGGGCGGCGTCGGCTTCGAGCCCTCCCGCGAGGGCGAGCGCAAGCGGATCACCGTCCGCGGCCGCGAGGTCGACGACGACATCGCGCAGATCAACGCGAGCGTCGTCGACGGCGACGGCGACGTGGCGGCCGCGCTCGGCGAGGGCGACGCCGACGCCGACGAGTAACGGCGCTTCGATGCCTCGCGTTCCCTCCGACGGCGAGGACGTTTCCTCGGTTCGCGTCTCGCTCGCCCGGAGCGGCGGCACTCGCCGCCCCTGCGTCAGACTTCCCGACGACGACGCGCTCGACAGGCGCGTCGAGTCCGGGGCCTGCGACGCGCTCGGAGTGAGTCAGGGGGACCTGATCCGCGTCGCGATCGGTCGCGGCGAGTACCACGCGCGTGTCGCGGCCGACTCGCGCGGGCGGCTCCTCCGCGGCGCGTTCGACAACCGGCGGCTGGCGCGCGAGTCCGGCGAGGGGACGAACCGGCTGGTCGAGTGGCTCGACGCGAACGGCCGGGAGCCGGGCGAGAGCGTCGTCCTCGACGTGGTGGTGTCCGGCGAGCTGTACGGGCTGCGGATCCCCGGCGAGCGGACCGTGTACGACGCGGACCGCGGGCCGCGGTCGTCGCTCGCCGACATCGCCCGCGACGTGGACGGGTAGCTCCCGGAGCGCGCCGGGCGTCGACGGTCACCCTCCGCCGCGGCGGCGCGGCGTCAGGTCGGATCGCTTATTCTCGCGCGGCTCCGAGATCGGTCCATGCAGGAGGTCGACGCGGACCTGACGGCGCTCGACCGCGCGATCATCAACGCGTTCCAGGGCGGCTTCCCGGTCGCGGAGCGCCCCTTCGACGCGGCGGCGGCCGCGCTCCGCGAGCGCGGCGTCGGCGTGACGGGACCGGAGCTGTGCGAGCGCGTCCGCGAGCTCGACGAGGAGGGGATCCTCTCGCGGTTCGGCGCGCTCGTCAACGCCGAGGAGATCGGCGGCGCCGCCTCGCTCGTCGCGATGCACGCGCCCGAGGACCGCTACGACGAGGTCGCGGAGACGGTGAACGAGTTCACCGCGGTCGCACACAACTACGAGCGGGAGCACCCGCACCTCAACATGTGGTTCGTGGTGAGCGTCGCGGACCACCCGGACCCCGACAAGGACGGGAGCGACCGCGTCGAGGAGGTGCTCGCGGAGATCGAGGACGCGACGAGCCAGGAGACGTACAACCTCCCGAAGCTCCGGGAGTTCCACGTCGGCGCGAAGTTCCTCGTCGACGGGCCGGTCCCCGACGGCGACGTGGACCTCTCGGGGCTCGGGCCCGACGTCTCGCCCAGCGACCGCGGAACGTTGACGCCCGACGAGCGCGACCTCGTCGTCGAGATCCAGGGCGGGCTCCCGGTGACCGAGACGCCGTACGCCGACGTGGCCGCCGCGGTCGGCGCCGACGTGGACTGGGTGATCGAGACGATCAAGCGGTTCGAGCGGGAGGGGAAGGTGCGCCGCGTCGGCGTCATCCCGAACCACTACGCGCTCGGCTACACGGAGAACGGGATGACCGTCTGGGACGTGCCCGAAGACGCCCTTGACGAGGTCGGCCCCGCCGTCGCCGACCTAGGCTTCGTCACGCACTGCTACGAGCGCCCGCGCCACGCCGGCGTCTGGGAGTACAACTTCTTCGCCATGACGCACGGCCGCACCGAGGCCGAGAGCGAGCGCCGGATCGCCGAGGTCAGGGAGCTGATGGACGACTACTGGGACGTCGGCGCGGACGACTGGGACACCCTGTTCTCGACGCGCATCCTGAAGAAGACCGGTATCCGCATCGCGGACCGGGCGGACAGCAACACGGCGTGACTCCCCGAATCGCGGGGACCGGAGGCCGTCCGTGACGCCGCTGTACCACGACTTCGCGGGCGAGACGGTGGTCGTCTTCGGCGGCGGCGCCGTCGGCTCGCGGAAGGCCCGCGGCTTCGACGAGGCCGCGCGCGTCGTGGTCGTGAGTCCCGACTTCGACGAGCGATTGCCCTCGCCCGACGACCCCGCGGCGGAGCGCGACACCGCGATCGAACTGCTACGCGCCGCTCCGGACGCCGACGCGGTCGCCGGCTGGATCGATCGGCTCGGTCCCGCGCTCGCGGTCGCCGCGACCGACGACGCCGCGGTCAACGCCGCCGTGGAGTCGGCCGCGCTCGACCGCGGGATCTTGGTCAACCGGACCGACGTCTCCGGGGGTCGCGACCCCGGGAGCGTCGTGGTGCCCGCGACGGTGGAAGACGAGCCGGTGACCGTCGCGCTCTCGACGGGCGGGACCAGCCCCGCGCTCGCGAAGGCGTTACGCGAGCGGATCGAGGCCGAGATAGAGGGGGCGGGCGAGATGGCGGCGCTCTCTGGCGAGATCCGCGAGGAACTGAAATCCGAGGGTATACCTCCCGAGAAACGCCGGGAAGCGGTTCGACGCGTTGTCAGATCCCGGGGGGTTTGGAAGGGTTTACAAAAGGGGAGATCCAACGGACGGCAAGAGGCCGACACCGTGATCGAGGAGGTACTCGACCGATGAGAGAGACGGGTGCGATCGCCGGCGTGAGCGTCGCCCACGCCGACGCGACGGTCGACGAGATCGAGGCCGCCGGCGGCGACGGCGTCCGCGCGACCGTCTCCGACCTGCTCGCGCGAGAAGGGGTCGAAGAGGCGTTCGCGGTGCAGACGTGTAACCGCTCGGAGGCGTACGTCGTCACCGACCGGACCGTCGACGGCACGACGGCGCTGTCGACGTTCGCGCCGGACGTCCGCGGCGGCGCGGTCCGCCGCCTCGACCACGAGGAGAGCCTGGAACACCTGATGCGCGTCGCCTCCGGGCTGGAGTCGCTCGTGCTCGGCGAAGACCAGATCATCGGGCAGCTGCGGGAGGCCTACGAGGAGTCGAAGTCCGCCGGCGGCATCGGCCCCGTCCTCAAGGACGCCGTGACGAAGGCGCTCCACGTCGGAGAGCGGGCGCGGACGGAAACCGAGATCAACGAGGGCGTCGTCTCGCTCGGTTCCGCCGCGGTCCGGCTCGCGGCGGACGAGATCGACCTCACCGACGGCTCGGCCGTCGTCGTCGGGGCCGGCGAGATGGGGACGCTCGCGGCCCGGGCGCTCGACGACACGCCGGTCTCGGACATCGTCGTCGCGAACCGCACCGTCCCGCACGCGGAGTTCGTCGCCGAGGAGGTCGACACGCCCGCGGAGGCGGTGCCGCTCGCGGACCTCCCCGCCGTGGTCCCCGACGCCGACCTCGTCGTCACCGCGACCGGCAGCCCCGACCTCGTCGTCCACCCGTCGTACGTCGACGGCGCCGGCCGGGTCGTCTGTATCGACATCGCGCAGCCCCGCGACGTCGACCCGGCGGCCGGCGCGCGCGAGGGCGTGACCGTCTTCGACATCGACGACCTCGAAGACGTGACCCAGCGGACTAGGGAGAGCCGCGCCGCGGAGGCGCGCGAGGTCGAGTCGATCATCGACGCGGAGCTCGACCGCATCCTCGAGGCGTACAAGCGCAAGCGCGCCGACGACGCCATCTCGGCGATGTACGCCGGCGCGGACCGGGTGAAGGCGCGCGAGCTCGACCGCGCGATGTCGAAGCTGGAGGCGCAGGGCGACCTCACGGACGAGCAGCGCCAGACGGTCGCCGACCTCGCCGACGCCCTCGTCGGCCAGCTGCTCGCCGCCCCGACGCACTCGCTCCGAGACGCGGCCGGCGAGGACGACTGGGAGACGATCCGCACGGCGCTCCGGCTGTTCGACCCCGACTTCACGCCGAAGACGGGCGACTCGGTCGAGTCGGACGCTCCCGACGCCGGGGTCGGCTCCCCGGACGCGGTCCCGGACTCCGTCGCCGAGGAGCTCGACGACTGACCCCCGACCGCCGGCCCCGACGTTCTCGACCGCGCCCGCTCCGCGCCCTTTATTCGCCGACGCGCACACCGACCGGTATGAGGCTCTCCGAGTACGTCGACCGACTCGACGAGGAGCTCGACACGGCCGCGTACGCCGACGTCGACGCGAGCGCGAACGGCCTTCAGGTCGGCCCGGGCGGCGAGGCCGCTAGCCCGGGCACCGGACCCGCCGAGGTCGAACGGGTCGCCTTCGCGGTCGACGCCGCGACGGCGACGATCGAGGCCGCCGCGGACGCGGGCGCCGACGTCCTCGTGGTCCACCACGGGCTCTCGTGGGGCGGCATCGAACGCGTGACCGGTCGCGTCCACGACCGGATCGCGGCGCTCATCGAGCACGACATCGCGCTGTACGTCTCGCACCTCCCGCTCGACGGCCACCGGGAACTGGGCAACGCGGCGGGCGTCGCCACCGAGATCGGACTCGAAGACCGTGACCCCTTCGGCGAGATCGGCCCGGTGACGATCGGCACGATCGGGGAGACGGCGGCGCCGCGCTCGGCGGACGCGCTCCGCGAGACGCTCGACGGGTTCGAGGGCCAACCGGACGGCGAGCCGTCGCCCACGCGCGTCCTGGACTTCGGGCCCGACGAGGTCGAACGGGTCGCGGTCGTCACCGGCTCCGGGGTCGACTGGCTCGACGAGGCGGTCGCGGCGGGCGCGGACGCGCTGATCACGGGCGAGGGGAAACAACAGGTGTACCACGACGCCCGCGAGGCCGGGGTGACCGTCTTCCTCGCCGGCCACTACGCGACGGAGACGTTCGGCGTTCGGGCGCTGGAGTCGCTGACCGCCGACTGGGGCGTCGAGACGACGTACCTCTCGCATCCGACCGGGCTCTGAGCCCCGCTCGCGCCGGGGGGCGGCCCCTGCGGGCGCGCTCGCCGCCGAACGCAACCCTTACCGCTCGCGTCCGCGCAGTCCGGGTATGCGCGATCACTTCGAGATCCGGGACCACGACGCCGCCGGGCGGATCGGTCGGCTGACGGTCCCCCGCGCCGACGTCACGGTCGAGACGCCGGCGCTCCTGCCCGTGGTCAACCCCAACGTGCTCACGATCGAGCCGGAGCGGCTCCGCGAGGAGTTCGGCGCGGAGATGCTGATCACGAACTCCTACATCATCCGCAGCACGGACCGCATCCGCGACCGCGTGCTCGACGAGGGGCTCCACGAGTTCCTCGGCTTCGACGGCGCGATCATGACCGACTCGGGCTCCTTCCAGCTGGCCGAGTACGGCGACATCGACGTGACGACCGAGGAGATAATCGAGTTCCAGCGACAGATCGGCAGCGACGTGGCGACGCCCGTCGACGTGCCGACGCCCCCGGACGCCGACCGCGAGCGCGCCGAGTCAGAGCTCGAGACGACGAAGCGGGCGCTCGCAGACGCCGAGGCCGCCGAGACCGGCGAGATGCTCGTCAACGGGCCGGTCCAGGGGGCGACGTACGCCGACCTCCGCGAGGAGGCGGGGCGCCACGCGGCCGCGACCGACCTCGACGTGTTCCCGGTCGGGGCGATGGTGCCGCTGCTCAACTCGTACCGCTACGCCGAGGTGGTCGAGGCGGTGCGCGCAGCGAAGCGCGGGCTCGGGCCGGGGGCGCCGGTCCACCTGTTCGGGGCCGGCCACCCGATGATGCTGGCGCTCGCGGTGGCTGCTGGCTGCGATCTGTTCGACTCGGCCGCGTACGCGCTGATGGCCCGCGACGGCCGCTACCTGACGGTCTCGGGCACCGAACACCTCGAAGCGCTCGACTACTTCCCCTGCTCGTGTCCCGTGTGCGCCGACCACGAGCCGGCGGACCTCCGCGGCTTCGACGACGGCGAGGCGGAGCGGCTGCTCGCCGAGCACAACCTCCACGTCACCTTCGAGGAACTGCGCCGCGTGAAGGAGGCGATCCGCTCGGGGACGCTGCTGGAGCTGGTCGACCGCCGCGCCCGCGGCCACCCGGCGATGCTCGACGGCTACCGCGCGCTGCTCGACCACGCCGACGAACTGGAGCGGACCGACCCCGGGTCGAAGGACGCGTTCTTCTACACCTCACGGGAGGCGGCCCGTCGCCCCGAGGTGATGCGACACCACGACCGACTCGATAGGCTGGCGGCGCCCGACGACCTCCTGCTCACCGAGTCGAAGGCCCCCTCGAATCACGCGTACGACGCGGTGTGGCGCGTGAAGCCACCGTTCGGGCCGTATCCGCCCGCGCTCTCGGAGACGTACCCGCTCACCGCCGAGGTTCCGGAGCGGACCGACGATGCGGCGCAGGTCGCCGCGGCGGCGGGTGTGGCCGCGCTCGCGGCGGCGAACCCGGAGACGACGCTCACGCTCGGGCACGACGCGTGGTGCGACGCCGCGTTGGCGCGGCTGCCGGACCGCGTCGAGACGGAGAACCTCCGGACGCTCGGTTGAGCCGGCGCTGGCGCGTGGATTCCGACGCGGCGAAAACCGCAGCCGTGACCGGAGTCGTCGGTCGGTTCGGCGGCGTCGAGCGACTCAGTCGCGCCGGTGACCGAGCGGTTTCTTCTGGCCGACCTCGACCTCGACGTGGATCGAGTCGGGGAAGCCGCGCGCGACGACGGACCGCGCGATGTCGTCGGCGCCGTGGATCTCCATCGAGCGGTGATACACGTCGTAGCGCCACGGCGAGAACTCGTCGCCCGGTGAGAGGTCCTTGTACAGCGGCACGGTGACGCGCTCCGAGGGGCTCGCGTGCGGGCCCTTACACTCGGCGCCCTTGCGTTCGAGCGTCTCTTTGAGCTCTTGGACGGTCTCGGCGAGCACGTCGCGGTCGCCGGACGCGAAGTGGAGTTTCGTGACGAAGGTCATGGCTGGGGGTCGTGCGTGAATGACCGCCGGAGCGGTAAAAACGCACCTACCCGCGGTCGCCGCGCGAGACCCCGCCGCGAATCCGGCCGAAGACCGGTCGACGCGGCCGAGCCGTTCGGATCCGTTCGGGAGTCCGACACGCTCTTTAGGGGTGATCGCTTACCTGCGGCCAATGACGGTCGAAGCGACCAGTGCCGGAGCCATCCTCTTCCGCGATACCCGCGGCGAACGGGAGTACTTGCTCCTGAAGAGCCGACCGGGGGACTGGGAGTTCCCCAAAGGCGGGGTCGAGGGGGACGAGGAGCTCCAGCAGACGGCGATACGAGAAGTCGGCGAGGAGGCCGGGATCGAGGATTTCCGGCTGATCGACGGGTTCCGCGAGGAGTACGACTACGTGTTCGAGGCGAACGGCAAGACCATCCACAAGACGGTCCACCTGTTCATCGCCCGCTCGTTCGAGGCGAGCGCCGAACTCTCGAAGGAGCACCGCGACCTCCAGTGGCGCGACTACGACCAGGCGCTCAACACGATCACCCAAGACGGCCCGCGCGAGATCCTCGAGGAGGCCCACGTGTACCTCGACGAGCGGAAAGACGAGGAGGACGGGAAGTACGTCTGATCGGGGGGCGGGGACGGGCGCGCGATCGATCGGCCGACAGCGGGCGCCCCCGCCCCGAGCGTTTCGCTTTTGTCCGCGCCCCGCGACGGTGTGGACAGTGACGCCCGACGCCGAGTTCGGCTACGAGCTGTTGGTCTGTCGGTACGCCGAGCTGGAGTGGCACCCGAGCGAGGGACGCCGTCCCGCGCTCGTCGCCCGCCAGCTCGGCACGCAGGCGCGCCGCTGGGACACCGTCGTGATCGAGGTCGACCCCGCGGCGTTCGAACGGCGGCGCGCGTTCGGCGAGCGGACGATCGACTCGGACCTCCTCCACGTCGTCCGCGGCGCGCCAGCCGCGTGGGCGTGGTACCGCGACGCCTTGTCCGACCCCGGCTACCCGTGGCGCTACGTTCGACAGGCGGTCCACCGGGCGGCGGGCCGCGGCCTGATCGAGAAGCGGCGCGACGGGAACCGGATCGAGATCCGCCGAGTGCGCCCGTTCCCGGACTGGGTCGAGCGGATCGTCGCGGTCGAGAACAAGCCGGACTTGGACCGCTCCGCGGCCGACCGGCTCGCCGACCAGCTCGAACACGACGTGGAGACCGCCCTCGCCGACGAGGCGTGGCTCGCGACCGAGACGACCGGCGAGCGCGTCGAGCCGGCCCTCCTCCGCGAGCTGCCGGTCGAAGCGGGGATCCTCGCGACCGACTTCTCCGCGGGCGTCGACGCCGACGCCGCCGATGTGGCGTGGCACCCGAGCGACCTCGCGCCCGGCGAGGAGGAGCGCCGCGACGCCGAGACCGAGACGCTGCGGCTGGAGATCGCGGAGCGCGCCTACGGGAAGGGGTGGCGCTCGTTCCACGACACGATGCGACCCGACTGCCGACACTTCGAACTCCGGCGCGAGGGGCGCGCGCTCGTTCCCCACTGCGCGGCGAAGGAGAAGGTTCCGACCGCGCGGGAGTGTTCGGGGTCGTGCGCCGAGTTCTCGCCGGAACCCCCTCAGTGGCGGACGAAGGGGTGGCCGATCGAGGGCGGGCCG
>NZ_NHNZ01000012.1:0-5614 GCF_002727095.1 Halorubrum sp. C191
GATGATGTCCGTGTCGTCTCGTCCCGCAACACGATCAGATCCGAACTGGAACACTACGTAACATCGCAGACCAGTCCGGAGCGGAAGACTTCGAGAAGTGGTGTCAGTGGATCGATCGGCAGTGCTGATAGATTACTTATCTGACTGCTCGAAGATATTTCGGTTGTACCTACCACTACAGATCATCCGTCTTTAGTTAAGCCTGGTAGTAATATTCTATAGTGAATTATGCCCAAAGGTATTAATCATGGGAGAATATACAGTTCAGAATCTGATGGTCCAACTATCGAGCGATACACATCCCCCATCGGTGCCATTTTCTCCGTGTAGCTGGCGTGAAGGTGTCGAATAGGGGAAGAAAACGAACCCACTGCGTATTACTGTGAGTATTAACTGAAGACGGATGCCACTACAAATGAGCGAACCTCCTTTTTGTGGGGTTATCGCAGGACGTCGAAGACAGCTCGAATCTCGTCCTCATCCACGTCGACGCCGCGGCGCTCCAGCACCTCGACCGCGACAGCGATGTCCCAGTCCTCGAACGACTGGAGAACCGATAATTCAGCGTCATGGAGTTCGCGTTTCGAGAGCTCGTCTTCATCGAGCCCATGCTTTGAGGCCACCGCCCCGACACGACTCCGGTTGGCACTAATTGGGCCGAACGTCTCGTCACGGACGTAGTAGCTCTGCTGGCTCGTTTCTGCGAATCCGAATGGTTCGGGGTACTCCTCAGCTGGGGGTTGTCTCTCGTCAGTGTCTTCACTCGGCTCCGTCGACGAGTTGCTATTTCCCGTCGACGGCGCAGCGGTCGTGCCAGCATCGGCCGTAGACGGGTTATCGGCTGGCTCGTCCACGTTACTCGTTCCGCCGTCACCTTCCTCCTCTTCAATCGCATCGCCGAGGCCGCCGAAGCGGTCCGCCTCATCGGGCATGATTCGTCACCTCCGCACGCTTGTCCTCGGGATCAGGGCTCGCTTCGGCAACGCGGTCGGCGAGCGCGTCGAACGCAGCCACCTGGTCACATGACGGTTTCCACTCGCTGACCGGGAGCCCATGACGAGTGGCGTCGTTGATGGCCTTCCGGTATCGGATGCCCGGCTTCGGGATATCTGGATACTCGCCCGTGACCGAGCGGCCACCGTCGGCGACCGCCTCGAAGAACGCCGGCTCGACGCGTGCATACTCGGGAAGATAGTGGTCGAAGCCGTCGTACGTGAGATCCTGTGCAGTTGCACCGAACTCCCCATTCGTGTTGAGTTCACGGGCGAGCATCTGCTCGCCGCTCTCCTGAGCGATGCTCTCGCGCATCATGTTCGGCGTGATCGCGACGATATCGAGCGGAACC
Organism: Halorubrum sp. C191; assembly: GCF_002727095.1. NCBI lineage: Archaea > Methanobacteriati > Methanobacteriota > Halobacteria > Halobacteriales > Haloferacaceae > Halorubrum > Halorubrum sp. C191. Next base: position 1,346 of record NZ_NHNZ01000012.1, read on the forward strand.
TCGTTGCGCAACGGGACGAGCGACCGGCGAAGAAGATTCTCCAGCCCCGACACCGAGCCCGCGCTCGGGATGAGTGGCACGATCACGCGTTGGACGGCGACGAGTGCGGCGTCATGGAGCATCCCGCGCCCACCAGGCGGATCGATGAACACGTAGTCGATGTCGCCGGAAACGAGCGGCTCGACGACTTCGCTGCGGATGAGCTTCACGCCGAAGCTCTGGTCTTTCATTTTGCCCTCAACAGTCTCGAGATCCTCCGTAGCCGGCAGCAGGTGCAACCCGAACTCAGTCTCGGTGAGGAGATCTGCCGGATCGGTCTCCTCGAAGATCGCGTCGCCGATGTCGGCTCCGTTTCCGAGCTCGCGCTCGTATCCGAGTAGCGTGGTCAAGTGGCCGTCCTTGTCGAGGTCGATGATGGCAACCTCATGGCCTTGCTCAGAGAGTTGGTGGGCAACGTTGAGCGACGTGGACGTTTTGGTAACGCCGCCCTTGAACAGCGAGACGACCGCACCCGGGAAGCCTTCGAGTGAGACGCTCACGCTGACCGCCTCCGTACGGCCACATCCAGATTGGTGAATATGCGCATATCCACGTATCCAGATGGGAACCACTTAGATATTTGGATGTGTGAGCACTTGTATATCTACATATGTAGATATCTGAGTATCTGATCTAATTTGGATATGCAGATATGTAGATATCCAGATATCCGGATAAGAAGGGATGAGCAGCCACTGTTAGAACTCATCGAGTGAACCGAGTACGCCCAGTGTCGCGTCGCAGCCACACCGTTCCTCGGCCCTCAGCCACGGACTGGAGTCTGGGCTAGGGTCGGTATCTTTCGTCGTGCCCCTGAGATCCCGCATCCTCAAAACGCCGGCTGTTCGTAGCGGTCCCCCACCGGATCCAGTTTTCTCGTTGTACCCACCCACACTGGTTTCAGTATTTCCTAAATCCGGAACTGAGCTGTACCTCCCCCCACCGCTTCCAGTAATAGCGGTCGCCCTACGCTACGTCGTTGATGTCGGCCAGACGACGGAGCTCCGATGCACGCTCATCGATATCGAGTTCGCCAGCAAGTGCAGAAAGCGCCGAATCGAACGGGACGTCGAGTTCGTAGGTGTTGAAGTTCCCACGCATCCCCGACCCGGAGTTGTTGTCGCGCTCGCGAAGGATGCCGAGCATCACCAAGTCCTTCACGTGGTTGTGAATCGAGCGCCGACTCAGCGGTGAGATGCCCATCGTCTCACACACGTTTTGATACCGTTCGAACACAGTCCGCGTTCGGGCCGGCGTGTCATCGGCCGCAGCGAGCGACACGATTGACAGCAACGAGAGATGGCCGTGATGGGTGAGTTGCCGGATCCCCTCCTCAACGCGTTCGCGCTCTAACTCTTGGCGAGCCGCCTCCACGTGGTCCTCGGTGATGACATCCTCATCCGCTCGTTCGGCTTGCTCGCCCGAGAGGCGGAGGAGATCGAGTGCTTGTCGGGCAGACCCGCGGTCTTTCGCCGCGAGCGCTGCACACAGTCGAATCGCTCCCTCATCGACGGCATCCTCTTTCAACGCGATTTCCGCTCGCGATTCAACGATCGATACGAGTTCGTCGGCCTCGTAGGCTGGGAAATGGAGTTCGCGTTCACACAGCGTATCCTGAACACGTGGATCCAGTTGGTCGGAGAATTTGAAGTCGTTCGAGATGCCGATGATACCGACTTTTGTGTGCTCAAGGTTGCCGTTCGCACGGGCACGGGGGAGTTCATAGAGGAGTTCGTCGTTGGAGCCGATCGAGTCGATCTCGTCGAGGATCAATAACACGGTGCCGCCGATGTCTTCGAGCTCGTCGTAGAGCATCCGAAAGACCGTCTGTTTCGGATGACCCGTTGCGGCAATCTCGCCACCATCGGGTCGCATCGCGTTCACGAGTTGTACGGCGACCTGATACGACGACGAGAGCGTCTTGCAGTTCACTGAGAACACCGTGACGTCAATGTCGTCGTACTCTTCGGCGTCTTCCTCCAACTGCTCCATCAGCCGATCGGTCACGGCTGTCTTTCCCACGCCAGTGTTGCCGTACAGGAAGATATTGTCCGGCTCCCAGCCATCGATAACCGGCTGGAGAGCGTCCATATAGTCCGCGATCTCCTCATCGCGCTCCTCTATCTCGGGAGGAGTGTAGGATTCACGGAGTGCGTCCTTGTCGGCGAAGATGGACGCATTCCGCTGAAACCGGCGCATAGTATTGTACGTGTAGGCAACTGATATAAAACCTGCCTTGCCAGTGTTTCCAGTGTTTCTAGTAATACCCTCACCCACCCCACTGTTTCCAGTTTGTTCTATTAGTAATATGGGGGTGCTAGGGCGATCTTCGCGCGCGGCCACACTCCACCGTTTCCAGTTTTCTCACGTGTTTCAGCACATCGAGAGTGGGCTGTTTCGGCCAGTAATACTGGAAATGGTGGGGTGGGTGTGTTGGATAGTACGGTCGACTGATGTGTACTGGACCGCTCTGACGAGTGTCGTCAGCGCAGATCGAGTCCACATCGTCACCACCTACTCACACATCACCGGTATCTGACTCGGCTAACTGGTACAGCGGCTTCTGTGCGTTCTTCAACTTCTCGAGGAGGTCGACTATTCTAATCCGGTCGTTTCTGCGACGATGGATCGAATTCGTCAGTATATTTCTGCTGCCACCGATCGACCCGAGCACACGATAGAGCAAGCAGATGCGGAAGTGGGTGGGGCAGCAGCAACATTCCTCGAACAGGGACGGACAGAACCGATCGGCATCTACACGAACGACTTACCGGCGTTCAGCGGGATTGAGCGCGCACTCTCATACATGGCTACGAGGGCGCAGTTCAGCTCATCAAAGCCTTCGACTTCGTCACGTCCGTCGAAAACCGGTACTGGTTCTCCGAATGACCCTTTAGGACGGAGGAGGCCAATGAGAATGTGACAGTACTAGTTCAATAACCCTTATTGCGGATTGCGTACAATTCGCTACTAATAATGGCAACTAGAGAAGCAAACTGGGATACCCCCCTCAATACGGGTGGTGAAGCATTCGAACTCCTCGGTAATGCCCGCAAAGCATGGATCTATACGTATATTCAGCATCATCCATCTACAACGATACAAGATATTGTCGAGACTCTCGACCTTCCGCAGCGAACGGTCTACGAGTATGTCGAGGATCTCGAGGGTGCAGGCTTCGTTCACCAGTCAAACGATGGCCGTCCAGCAGAATACAGGGCTCATGACATTGAACTCCAATTGGTAGATGGTGAGACCAAACGGCAGATCACGCCTGAGTTAGTTGAGGCGATTGCTCGGCGAACCCGAGACGAAGATATTGATACGTTCATTGACCGTCACGGGTTGGACGGGCTGGCAGTCGCGCTGGAATACGCTCGCGAATACGCCGATGGCTCGGTTACACATCAGATTATGGCTCGAGAGCAAGAACTCTCACCCCTTGAAGCAGGCGTTATTCTGGACGCACTCCGACCTGTCTTTGAGGACTGACTCAGAATGGAATATGACGACACTGTCGTGTTCATCGATTCTTCTGTCCTCATCAGTTGCGGCCGGCGTCAAAGTACACGCTTTCAGGCGCTTGCCCGAGAAGCCCGCCAGCGTCAAACCGTCTTCCGTATTTCGCCGCAAGTGTATGCAGAAGTAACTGGAGATCGATCTCTAAATGAGTACACAACTGGTGATTACGCCGTTGACGAAGCACTTGAAGAGGGGTGGATGAAAGTCACCGAAAGTCCATCTTATTCGAACTCGGATATCTCAACAGTGATGGATCAAGCACGGAGTTTCATTGCGAGTTCCAGCAACCGATCAGAAGATATCATCGAAAAAGCGGACACAGAAATGGTCGGATTGGCGCTTGAACTGCTTCTGACTGATACTGCAGATCGGGTTGTTCTCGTAACGAACGACATTCCACTTGGTGAAGCAGCTGAATCGTTGCTCCCTCAATATGGATTCGACACTGAGCAAATCAGTTGGCTTCGTGGTGGCGATCTCGCTGATGAACTCGGTGAGGATTTTGTCCCTGAATTTGATTGAGCCGGCTCTATTGAGCTCCTATTCTTTGTACATATGACTGCCTGAAATAGTCGACCGACGAGAACTGCATATCTCGCATTTTGTGTCACTTCGGCTGCCGGGCAATCCACAACTCGACTTTCGAGAAGGTTATTTTTCATTCACCCGCTGGTCTGTCTGTGAGAATGCCTCTGTCGCCATGTCGGC
>NZ_NHNZ01000149.1:0-4357 GCF_002727095.1 Halorubrum sp. C191
ACGCCTCGGACGGACGCAGCGAGGCAACACGCGACGAGAGCGACCGCGCCCCGCCGAAACTATCATGAACAAAGGTTTATTCTCTGTTCTCCCCCGGTCGTTATCATGGCAAGCGAGCCCACGAGGGGCGGTGACACACCTGCCCCGGACACGTCGGCGGCCGCGCTCGGCCACGATCGGCCGGACGTGCCCGCGTATCGGGCGCTCGCGGCGGACCTCCGCGAGCGCGTGACGGGCGAGGTCCAGTTCGACGAGTACGCGCAGGTGCTGTACGCCACGGACGGGAGCGTCTATCAGGCCCGGCCCGCCGGCGTCGTCGTCCCCCGCTCGATCGACGACGTGCGGGCGGCGATGGCGGTCGCGGCCGACCACGGCGTCCCCGTCATCCCGCGGGGGGCCGGCTCCTCGCTGGCCGGGCAGAGCGTCGGTCCGGGCTGTGTCGTCCTCGACTTCTCGACGCACATGGACGGGATCGTCGAGGTGCGCCCGGACGACCGGAGGGCGGTGGTCCAGCCCGGGGTCGTTCAGGACCGACTCGACGACCGGCTGGCGGAGGACGGGCTGAAGTTCGCGCCGGATCCGGCCTCCTCGGCGCGGGCGACGGTCGTCGGCGGCATCGGCAACAACTCCACCGGCGCGCACTCGGTCCGGTACGGGATCACCGACGCGTACACGGAGGAGCTGACAGTCGTGCTCGCCGACGGGTCGCTGATCGAGACCCGCGAGGTCGTCCTCGACTCGCCGGAGTACGAGGCGATCGTCGAAGGGGACGACCGGGAGGCGGCGCTGTACGAGACGACCCGCGCGCTCGTCGAGGCGAACGAGGCCGCGATCGACGAGAAGTACCCGAACCTCAAGCGCTCCGTCTCCGGGTACAACCTCCACAAGGTGATCTACGAGAACGACGACGGCGAGCGGGTGATCAACCTCTCGAAGCTGTTCGTCGGCGCGGAGGGGACGCTCGGGACGATCGTCGAGGCGGAGGTGTCGCTCGTCACGCGACCCGAGGAGACGGCGCTCGCGCTGTACGCCTTCGACTCGCTGGTCGACGCGATGAAGGCGGTCCCGGAGGCGCTGGAGTTCCCCGTGAGCGCGGTCGAGCTGATGGACGACGAGGTGTTCTCGCTGGCGGCCGGGTCACAGGAGTTCGCGCAGTACGCGGAGCCGATCCCGGAGCGCGCGGCCGCGGCGCTCATGCTGGAGTGGGACTCGGAGCTGGTCGACGACTTCGCGGACGCGATCGCCGACACGACGGCGCACTTCGTCGCCGAGGGCGACGCGTTCGACGTACTGGAGGCGTACGCCCCCGAGGCCCAAGAAGACCTCTGGAAGCTCCGGAAGGCCGCCATCCCGCTCCTGATGAGAATGCGGGGCGACCCGAAGCCGTACCCGTTCATCGAGGACGCCACGGTCCCGCCCGAAGAGCTCGCGGAGTACGTCGGGCAGTTCGAGTCGGTCCTCGCGGATCATGACACCTCGGCGGCGTACTTCGCCCACGCCGGGAGCGGGACGCTCCACATCCGGCCCATCCTCTCGCTGAAAGAGGAGGAAGGCGTCGAGAAGATGCACTCCATCTCCGAGGACGTCACCGACCTCGTCTTGGAACACCACGGCGCCTTCTCGGGCGAACACGGCGACGGGCTCGCGCGCACCGAGTTCAACCCGAAGATGTACGGCGAAGCGCTGTGGGCGGCGTTCCAGGAACTCAAGTCGACGTTCGACCCCGAGTGGCGGATGAATCCCGGGAAGGTCGTCTACGTCGACGGTGACACCGCGGCCGAGCGGGGCTATCCCGACACCGCAGCCGAGACGGACATGCGCGAGAACCTCCGGTACGGCCCCGCCTACGAGTCGATCGAGCCGCAGACCGAGCTGGACTTCTCCGACGAGGGCGGGCTCTCGCACCTCGTCGAGCTGTGTAACGGCTGCGGCACCTGCCGAGAGACCGACTCCGGCGTGATGTGTCCGACCTACCGCGCCTCCGAGGAGGAGGTCCAGTCGACCCGCGGCCGGGCGAACATGCTGCGGGCCGCGATCAGCGGGGAGCTCGACGACGACGAGATCCACTCCGACCGGTTCCAAGAGGAGGTGCTCGGGCTCTGCGTCGGCTGTAAGGGGTGTAAGAGCGACTGCCCCACGGGGGTCGACCTCGCGAAGCTCAAGGCCGAGGTGAAACACGACCACCACGAGCGGGAGGAGGCGGGCCTCCGCGAGCGCATCTTCCGCGACATCGACCGCCTCTCCGCGCTCGGCAGCGCGCTCGCCCCGCTCTCAAACGCGGCCACGAAGCTCCCGGGCGCCCGCAAGGTGATGGACGCGGTCGCGGGGATCGCCCCGGACCGCGAGCTCCCGACGTTCCGCGCCGAGAGCTTCGAGGAGTGGTTCGACGCGCGCGGGGGCTCGACGGTCGACCCCGCCGACGCGACCGACACGGTCGCGCTGTTCCCCGACACCTACACCAACTACAGCTACCCGGCCGCCGGCAAGGCCGCCGTTTCGGTGCTGGAGGCGGCCGGCGTCCGCGTCGAGGTGCCGGACGACCTCGCGCCCTCGGGCCGCGCGGCGTTCTCGACGGGATTCCTCGACGCGGCCTGCGAGCGCGCCGAGGCCAACGTCGCGGCGCTCGCGCCCCGCGTCCGCGACGGGCAGTCGGTCGTCTTCGTCGAGCCCTCGGACGCGGTGATGTTCCAGGACGAGTACCTCGACCTGCTCGACGGCGACGAGGTCAGAGCGGTGTCGGCCGCCGCGTGCGGCGTCCTGGAGTACCTCGACGCCGGCCGCGTGGACGAGCGGCTGGCGTTCGACGCGCCCGCGGAGTCGCTCACCTACCACGGCCACTGTAACCAGAAGGCGACGAACAAGGACCACCACGCGGTCGGCGTGCTGCGGCGCGCCGGCTACGACGTGTACCCGCTCGACTCCTCCTGTTGCGGGATGGCGGGGTCGTTCGGTTACGAGTCCGAACACTACGACCTCTCGGCGGCGATCGGTCGGATCCTCTTCGATCAGGTCGACGAGAGCGACGGCGAGACGGTGACCGCCCCCGGGGCCTCCTGCCGGTCACAGCTCGGCGACCGCGACGCCGCGGCCGCGGCCCCGCCGCACCCCATCGAGAAGGTCGCCGAGGCGGTCGCCGGGCCCGCGCCCGACGCGGGCGCCGACGCGACGACTCCGTCCCCGGCCGACGACTGAGCCGGCGTTACGGTCGACGCCCCCGCCGATCGGCCCGGCGTCCGCGACCGTCAGTTCGGCGCCCGGGCCGATCTGTCCGTCCCGTCGACACCGCGCTTTGCGGGCTCTCACCCCGCTTAACCGACGTAACGCTTATGAGCGAACAGACCTTGTCAATAGTTGCCATGTGCCACCATTACGATGAGGCGATGACCTGGGAGGAGGTCCGGGCACGCCACAGATCCGAGGAGGCGGACGAGGAACCCGACGCGATCCCCGACGCCGACGCGGTCGACGAGCCGGCGGGTGAGACGGAGGAGCCCGAGCCCCCGGCGGAGCCGCGCGCCCCGGCCGACGACTGACGCGGTCGGGCACGACCCCGCCTCGAACCCCGACAATCTTTTCGCGCGCCCGGAACGCCGAGCGGCGGCGCCGGCGTGCCTCGACCGCCGGCGCCAGCGTGCCCCGACCGCCGGCGCCAGCGTGCCCCGACCGCCGACGAAATCAAGCCGCTCGCGCCCGTCACGTCGGTATGGACCGCAACGCGGTGCGCCGCGCGTGGGACGAGGTCGCCGAGACGTACGCCGCCCGCCGCGACCCCGACGGCTCGGACGCGGCGCTGATCGACGACCTGCTCGACGCGCTGGCAAGTGACCCCGCGGTCGGCGACGGCGACCCGCTCGTCCTCGACGTCGGCTGCGGCGACGGCGCGCGCACGCTCGCGAACCTCCCGCCGGGCAGCGTTGGGATCGACATCTCTCGCCGGGGGCTCGACCTCGCCCGAGAGACCGTCCCCGAGGCCCGGCTCGTCCACGGCGAGATGTCGGCGCTCCCGTTCGCGGCCGACCGCTTCGACGCGGTCACGGCGTACCACGCGGTGTTTCACGTCGAGCGGGAGCGCCACCCCGAGGTGTACGCGGAGTTCGCCCGCGTCCTCCGTCCCGGCGGGCGACTCCTCACGACGCTGCCGGGCGGCCGCTTCGAGACGGTCCGGCGCGGCTGGATGGGCGGCGAGATGTTCTTCTCCGCACCTGGCCGCGAGCGCACGCTCGACCAGCTCCGCGCCGCGGGGTTCACCGAGGTCGAGACGCCGACCGCGACCGACCCGCTCGGCAGCAGCACCGAGTTCGCGCTCGCGACGCTCGGCGAGACACCCGACAGGGAAGCACGCTCTTCGGTAGACTGG
>NZ_NHNZ01000022.1:0-4071 GCF_002727095.1 Halorubrum sp. C191
GTACTCGCCGGCCTCGGTGCTATCGGCATCGCCTCCGCGGGCGCAGGCGTTGGCACTTCTGCGTACTTTAGCGACGAGGAGAGTTTCGAGGACAACACGCTGACGGCCGGGACGCTCGACCTCTCCGTACAGGCAAACGTCTACGAGTATCAGGGCGCCGCGAACGAGGGCGGACAAGCCTTCGGCGGCGTCCAGAACGGCCAGGCACCGACGGTCAGCCAGCAACTCGACGACGTCAAGCCCGGCGACTACAGCTGTGGGTCGTTTTGCTTTTCGATCGTCGACAACCCCGGCTACATCTGGGCCGGCGGCGAACTAACCGAAAATGACGAGAACGGACAGCCCGAGCCCGAGCAGGCGATCGATTCGACTACCGGCGCCGGCAACGGCGAGCTCGCGGACGCGATCGAGGTAACGCTGTTCTACGCTGACCCGAGCTTCGACCCGAGCGAGAAGGATCGTCCGAGCGAATCGCAGTTCGACAACGTCCTCTTCGAGGGGACGCTCCGGGAGACGCTCGCGTACCTCGGCACCGGCGTTCCGCTTGACGCCGACCCCGACTCGGCTGGTCGGCAGGCTTTCACCGGTACGCCGGAGGAGAGCTTCGACGAGGATGTCTGTCTCGCATTCGCGTGGGAAGTGCCCACCTCGGTCGGCAACGAGATCCAGAGCGACTCCGTCGCGTTCGATCTCACGTTCCTGGCACAACAGGAACGCCACAACGATGGCAGCCAGGTTCCGTTCGCTGACACGGTTCTCCAGACGGATCCCGACCCCACCGGTAACTACTTCCTGACCGCCTCGGTGAACTCCGGTCCGGTCACGGTAGTCCGCGTCGATGTTGATGACAGCGTCTACGCTGGATTCCCCGCAAATCCCAACAGCTACCAGCTGGAGGTCAACATCAATGTCGACAACGACGCAGGTGGCCTCGGAGACAGTCCGAACGATGACTTCCGACTCGGGTACGCGGGCCCGCAGGCGGATCCGAGCGACGTCAACGGCCCCAACGCCGGGGGGTATCTCCGTCGGAGGCTTTCCAACGGCACGTTCGGTGATGTCTCCGGCAGCCAGATATCCGGGTTTACCGCCATCGAGTCCCCTGACCAGCGGACGTACACGTTCATCATCGACTGGAGCGCGATGGCCGCCGACGCGGACGTGCCCGAACTGCCGGGCGTCCCCTCGGCGATCGTCATCAACGAAGTGTTTGCCACCGACGGTGGCGGCCTCTCCAGCAGCGGCATCCCAAGCAACCAGTTGATCGTCAATCCGTCGGGGACGCTGACGATCTGAACCACGACCGGCCACCGGTCGGCCGATCGGGCCGTCCGATCCGACTCTCATAACAGAAAATCCAACTCCAACCCAATGACAACCGAACTACAACGATACACCCTCTCACGCCGCAAGATGCTCGCCGGCCTGGGTGCCGTTGGGCTCGCTTCCGCTGGCAGCGGCCTCGGCACGAGCGCGTTTTTCTCCGACGAGGAGACGTTCGGAGACAATACCTTGACCGCCGGCGAGCTCGATCTGAAGGTCAGCTGGCAGCAGACCTACACGGGCCTCAACAGCACGAAGCCGGGGACGCTCGCGGCCGCGTTCGAGGTCCTTGACCGCAACGACGGCCGGATCCCGCTCGACGATCGCGAGCCGTTTATGGGATTCGCGGCGGGCGAGACCGATTCCGAACGCGACTGTCTCCCCGGGGAGACGACGCTCGACGTGGGTTTCGCGTAGGAACTCCCCTTCGGAGTCGGCAACGAGATCCAGGGCGACACGCTCGGCTTCGACCTCGGATTCTACACCGAACAGTGCCGCCATAACGACGGCTCCGGCACGAACACGACGACCTGAGCCGAACCACGGCGCCGACTCCGACCCACACCGGTACCACGGGGGTTCGACTCCCCCGGTGGGTACTTTCCTTCCACCGAGGCTGGGAAACAGGAATCGAACACAAACGACCGACACACAAGACAACAATGACACAAGACGACGAACTACAGCTGTACAACCTCTCCCGCCGCCGCGTCCTCGCGGGGCTCGGAGCGGTCGGCATCGCCTCCGCGGGCGCCGGTCTCGGGACCAGCGCCTTCTTCTCCGACCAGGAGGAATTCACGGACAATACGCTCCAGGCCGGAACGCTCGACCTGAAGCTCGACTACAAAGCGACCTACTTCGGCGGCCCGGGGCGGCTCGACGCGGTCAAGGCTATGGACTACCCCGACGCCGAGGAGATCCTCGAAGACGGCGAACCGACGGGCCGGTACCTCCTCGCCCAGGCTCCCTCACCCGAGGACGAGCAGGCGTGGGAGGACCGCGTCCAGGGCGAGGCGTTCGACTTCTGCAGCCCCGACGCCGACGAGTTCCTCGTCAACGGCGACGGGATCCCGATGTTCACCCTCTCGGATGTGAAGCCCGGCGACTCCGGGGAAGTCACCGTGAGCATCCACATCTGCGACAACCCCGGCTACCTCCGGATGGTGGGCGACATCACCAACAGCGCCGAGAACGGCCAGACCGAGCCCGAACTCGAAGCGGAGGGCGAGGACACCGACGGACTCGGCGAACTCGCCGACGCCATCGAGGTCTGCGTCTGGTACGACGAGGACTGCGACAACGTCTTCGAGCCGACCGGCACGGGCCAGCAGAACGAACTGGAAGTCGCACTCGTGAGTGACACGTCAGGATCCATCACGGAGAGCGAACTCGCTCAGCTCAAGACCGCAGGGAAGGACTTCGTCGACAACCTCTCGATCCCCGATGAAGCGGCGGCGATATCGTTCGCGGCGTCCGCGTCCTTAGACCAAGAGCTGACGACGAACTACCAGGCTGTCAAGGACGCTATCGACACCTACGACGACTCGGGGTCGACGAATATGTCGGCCGGCATCTCGACCGCGGAGACCGAACTGCTTACCGGGACGAACGCAACCGCTGGCGCATCGAAGGTCATGATCCTGCTGTCGGACGGCTCGCCCAACAGCGACAGCGCGGCCACGGCCGCGGCGAACAGCGCCAAGAGCAACATCCGTATCTTCACCATCGCGCTCGGGTCCGGCGCCGACGAGGTGTTCCTCGAGAGCATCGCGTCCTCGTCCGACGACGCGTTCGTCGCCCCCGATGGTGCGGATCTGGACACGGTCTACGCGGAGATCGCCCAGATCGTCCTCGACGGCGAACAGAAGATCGCGGAGGGGACGATGGCCGAAGTGTTCGCCCAGCTCTCGGAAGGCGTGCTCCTTGACGGGAACCGGCAGGAGGAGGGCGACCAGCCGTACCCCGGCGCGACCACCCAGTGTATCGGGTTCGAGTGGGAGCTCCCCTTCGAGGTCGGCAACGAGGTACAGTCTGACTCTGTCGGCTTCGACTTCGGCTTCGAGGTCGAGCAGTCCCGGCACAACGAGACGCCGTTCACGACGCCCGAACCGACGCCGACCGGAACGCCCGTCGGCAACAACACCCCACAGCAGAGCTGAGACGGCCCGTCGGACTCGGCTCACAGGGAGCTCGACACGACACTCCGGACGCGGCCGACCCCGTGCGTTGCGGGCGTCGTCAGGATCGACCGCTACGAGTATGGACACTGTACCGGTCTGGAATCAGCGGCAACCACGTATCATCAGCGCATATGTATGGACTACTTACTGTACATCCCCAGAGTGGCACGCTCTCCATACCGAAGTCCTCACAGCGGTATACAACCTCTACTCAACCGGTATGACCATCCTAAACACTGGTAGGTGATTGGTGCTGAATCCCTCTTTGGCGGTAACGGAATACTTCAAAACAGGTGTTTTAGGGTCTAAGACCTTCAATCAGCGCATGACTAATACCGAATCCCGTCTGGTGTGAGGTAGCCCAATTGGACATGGCGGCCTGCGGTGGGTCGTCGCCCGATGGGAACCCAGACCAATGACAGACGACAACAACCCGAAACTGTACGACCTTTCCCGCCGCCGCGTACTCGCCGGCCTCGGTGCCGTCGGCATCGCCTCCGCAGGAGCAGGCGTTGGCACATCTGCGTTCTTTAGCGCCGAGGCGAGTTTCGCGGACAACACGCTGACG
>NZ_NHNZ01000178.1:0-4290 GCF_002727095.1 Halorubrum sp. C191
AAACACGTTCGACGCTCGGCCCACAGGCCCACGCAATCGAAACAACTATGCGCACAAACACGCATAGTGCGTATGTAGTGAGGCGGAAGAACATCACCATCCGCGAAGACCAAGCCGAGTGGGTCGAGGAGAACCATCTTAACCTCTCGTCGTTCGTTCGCGGACAACTTGACGAACTCATCGAAGAACGCTCGTGAACTACAACTACAGGTATCGACTCCGACCGTCCGACGCTCTCGAAGAACAGTTAGCGTGGACTCTCGATACCTGTAGACAAGTCTACAACCACTTCCTCCACCGCCTGAATCGGAACGACGACACCTCGGCATACTCCGAGCAGAAGCTCCTGCCGAGTCTCAAGAAGTGGTGGAGCGACCTGAAAGACGTTCACTCGAAGGTACTACAGAAGGTCGTGCAACGGCTGTACGACAACCTCTCGACACTACGAGGGCGCAAAGAGAACGGCTACCGCGTCGGGACGCTCAAGTGGAAGGCACCGGGCGAGTACCGCAGTTTCACCTACAGTCAATCCGGCTTCAAGCTCAAGAACACGAGCGGTCGGACCCGACTGTGGCTCTCGAAACTCGGTGAGATACCCATCACCTTCCACCGCGACCTGCCCGACGACGCCGAAATCAAGACCGTCACCGTCAAACAGGAACCTATGGGGAAGTGGTACGCCACCCTCGGCGTCGAAACCCCGGACAACCCATCGGAGAAGCCGGAGAATCCCGAGAAGTGCGTCGGCATCGACGTGGGGATTCTCACGTACGCCCACGACACCGACGGAACCGCCGTCGAATCCCTCGACCTATCCGACGAACGCGAGCGTTTGGAACGCGCACAGCGCGACCTCTCGCGGAAACAACACGGCTCTGACAATTGGGAGAAACAGCGCCGTATCGTGGCCGAACGACACGCCGAATTGAAGAACAAGCGACGGGACTTTCTGCACAAACTCTCGAACTACTACGCCCGAGAATACGACCTCGTGGCCGTTGAGGACTTGGACGCGAAGGGGTTGGTCGAACTACCGGGCAACTCGCGGAACCGGGCAGGTGCGGCTTGGGGGACGTTCCTGCGGATGCTCGAATACAAGTGCGAACGCGAGGGAACGCACTTTGTCGCCGTGAATCCGAAAGGGACGACCAAAGAGTGTGCGTCCTGCGGCGTCTCGACAGAGAAGCCGTTGTGGGTGCGCGAACACTCCTGCCCGGCGTGTGGGTTCGAGGCGGACAGAGACGCGAACGCGGCGTTGAACATTCTTTCTCGCGGTATCAAGAAGCGGTTAGGAGCGGGACGCTCCGAATCAACGCCTGTGGAGACTGCGCTCGCTGTGGATACCTCGGTATCTGCAAAGCGCGTCGTTGAAACAGGAAGCCCCACCCTCAAACGCGAGCCGTCAGGCGAGCGGTAGGGTAGGGTAGTTCACCGCGATATGCTGACTGGAAAAGTCTCGACAAGACGGCATTCGAGGGCGATGCGCCAGATGAGATCTGTTCGTATTGCTGGGCTGTAACACTCGATGAGATCGACCAGCTGAGACAGGATGCAAGCATGGAGGTAGAATCTCGTATCGGCACCACCGGCTACCGTCTTCGCTGGAAGCAGAAGGGTCGCGCTCGCGAGGAGTGGTACGATGTCGTCGTTCGGCCGGAAACGACGATAGCGGAACTCGATCGGCTCGTGTGTCGATTCAGTACGCTCGATGATCTTCACCTCCGGATGTACGGCCTCGAAGACGAGTATCTGGACTCGTCACTCAACATTCTCCCGGACCACCAGCATGAGAAGATCGACGACCCTTCGTACACGAACGCGAGTGACGTGACGATCGGAGACATCGCTGAACGTGCGACGCTCCGAGAAGGGGATCGGCTCAGCATGGTCTACGACTTCGGAACGCCGTCACAGCACTACTGTATCGTCAAGGAGGTCTACGATCCAGACGAGATCGACGACCTGCTGGCAGAATCCGACACAATCGCCGGGACAGATACCGCCGCCATCATTGACGAAAGACGACTGTAGGCGGGACAACCACCCGCTACTCGTCCATATCGGGATACTGGGACGGTGCGTCCCCCTGTTCGTCGACGACCACGGGGCTACTGTCCAACGATGCGTTGCGAGTATCCTGGAGTTCGATGTAGTGTTCCCAGTTGTCACCCATGTCGAACGTGTAGGAGAGCGCTCCCAGCTCTTCCGGATTTAACTCGTCGATCGTGGTGTCGGCGGCGTTACCTTCCGGCGGCGGATTCGACTGGAGCTCGCGAAACCGCGCTTTGGCGTCTTCGGAGGCGTCGTCGGGCACGGCTTGATCGATGAAGCGGTCGATCTCCGCGTCGTCCATCGCTCGCCAGCTCGGGCCGCCGTCGTAGAGCTGTGGGTGGACGTAGCTCCGGAGCGCGATGCCGTCCTCGTTGCGCGTGATGAACTCGTAGGCGTGGCTGTCCCAACGCTCGAACGCCTCGAAGATCGCCTCGTGGAATTCGGCTAGTGTATGTGACCCGTCGACTTCGATATCCCGCCAGACCTCCTCGTCGGGTTCGAGCTCCAGTGGCGGATTCGGGAGCAACCATACACGAAACACGTAGCTCGTCATACGTGTATCTTCCATAGGCGGGAGTGTCAGTTTTCCTCACGACAATAGCGTGGTTCCTCGATCAGTTGACTACAGTACCGTTCATTCACAAAAGATCCCAGCGTCATCTACGATTTTTAGAATATCGGTAACGCAAAATGCTAAACAGTCGCCCCTATCGATTTGTTGTGTGAGCGACCACCACAATCTGTAGACCCACCTCTATCGACTTGTTCCTGTCACCGATAAAACTGAGTCATCGATAACACCCTCGCCCCTATCGACTTGTTCGGTGAACACCCTACTGATTGAGCTGTGCATTCACGACGGTGCGGAGTTCGTCATTGTGGACGTCGTCTAGCCGCGAATCTTCTCGGAGCGTCTCGATGATAGTCTCCGGATTCTCACCAAACGTGAACTCGAGGTAGCTACCCGAGTGTGGTCCCTGACTCTTCCGCTCTGTCTCGACCAACGAATACGTCGTGAGTTCTTTCATCTTATTCACGTACGTCTCCTGGTGGTACTGATCCGAATCTAGGGTACCTGTCAAGTACTGATACACCCGGTATCCAATCGGGCTCCTTGCTGCACCAGTTCCGTCCTCACGGGCCACAGCTGCAGTCGCGAACAGACAGAGCTTCTTCTGCGTACTAATCCCACGTGTCACCTCCAACACGCGGTTCTTCTCAACCTTATCTTGGGCTTGTCGAACGTGTTCCTCCCGGACTTTATCTACACCTGTTTTTTCCGCAATCGACCCAGCTGTTCGCATCAGGTCGATCGCCTTCCGTGCGTCTCCATTGGTTTGGGCAGCGAATGCAGCTGCAAGCGGGATGACGTCACCGCTGAGTGTATCCTCGTGGAAGGCGTCCTCCCGAGCCCGGAGAATTTCCCGGAGCTGGTCGGCGTCGTAGTCACTAAAGTGAACGTCCTCAGGGGTAAAAGAACTGAGAGCGCGACTTCCCACACTCTCCATCATCTTCGTGTCGTTAGTGATGGCAGTGACAGAGACTTGGGCAGTAATCTCGTCGGTGCTTCCAGCACGAGATAGCTGATAGAGAAGGCGCGAAAAAGCGGGCTCGTCTTTATCGCGACGACCGACGAGCATATCGAGTTCATCGAGAATAAATACAACTGTATCGTAGTGGTCGTTGATCAGACGGTAGAGTTCGCGCCATTTTTTCTTGTTTGGAACTCCATGTTCCGGGACATCGACAGTTGTTCCGATGTCGTTCGCCACCTTTCGGGAAAGTTCGTAGACAGCTGCGCCGAGGGTTCCCACGTTCTGGCAGTTCATCTGGATGACGCCGAACCGGATATCACGGCTTTCGCAGAGTTCGACGATGTTCTGACAGACAGCATTAATGATAACTCAGCTTTGAACGTTGAAGTAGGAGCATGACGTAGGCGGTAGTGAAGACGGATGATGCCGATTACGGACTTCTTGTCGTGTACGCGTGTGTTTGACGAGTTCGAATCGCTGTCATCAGCTCAACGTCATCACGCGAAAACCTACGCCACCGGTCTTGTTGCGGCCAGCAACAAGACCGTGGCAGGCATCTCACGCGAAGTCCTTCCAGCTGGAGACAAACGCGCTCTCAACAAATTCCTCACCGAGTACGACTGGGACGAACAACAATTCAACCATGAGCGCCTCGAAGAACTCCAAAAACACGGTGAAACACGCTGGTCGAAGGATGGCTACA
>NZ_NHNZ01000134.1:0-6276 GCF_002727095.1 Halorubrum sp. C191
TCGGCGCACTCGGTACTGATTTTCATCAGGTGGACGACGCGACTAACGAATCGTCGGTGACCTACGCCCCAGAGACAAACGCGACGATTTCCGTGGGCGGGAATCGGACAACGGGTGGGACCGCTCGACTTGTGGTCGCCGTTCAGGACGTGCCGGTCGCTGACGCGAACATCGACTTCGACGGCGAGACCGTTGGGTCGACCGATAGCGATGGCGTTTACGAACTCTCGCTCGCAAACATCGAGCCGGGTAACTATTCGGTCCGGGCGACTCGCGGGTCGGTTGATGTCTCATCGACGCTCACCGTCACCCCGCCAGAAGGAGGCAACGACTCAGAGACCGCTGAGGACAAACAGCGTGATCCCCTTGCCCCTAATATTTCGGTCTCACCGTCCCTGATCGCACTCCCGGGAACCTCGGCGACTGCGACGGTTAGCCGCAACGGCCAGCCGATATCGGGCACTCCGGTCCGTGTTGACGGCGAGGTCGTCGGCGAGACTGACGCCAATGGGACAATTACTTTGTCGTTCCCCATCGCCGATTCGGTTGTCCTCACCGCCAGCGCCAACGGCGTCACCGGCGAGCAGTCGATAGACGGGCTGTACCGGAACGCCGGGGTCGTCGTCGCCGCGTTGGTTGGTACCCTTGTCGGCCTCATAATGATCGCCCGGCGGTACGGGATCACTCGGCAGCTACTGACACGCAGACTCGCGGCTATTGTTGCCCTTCTTATCTCTATTCCACACCGGTTGACCAATCTCGTGATTCGGTTGGCAGCCGCGTTTGAGGCCGCTATCGTGGGGCTCTGGCGACAGCTCACGTCGTTGCCGAGCCTCCTGACGGGATCGCTTATCAATATCCTCCATCAGGTGAACCCCTACGGGTTGTTACTAGCGGCGATCACGTGGGTTCGCTCCCGACTCCGGGGGCTCCGTCGCAGTAGCGATGATACTACAGCCGACGCAACAACGACGAGAACCCCCGATACAGAACAACACCGACGGATTCGGGCGATTTGGGGGTCGTTCGTCGAGTTTGTACGGCCGCCAAAGCTCACGACACGGACCCCCGCCGAGATCAGTCGGTACGCGATCAGACAGGGGCTGCCGCGGCGACCTGTGGAGTATATCACCGACCTATATCGCGCCGTAGAGTACGGCCACCGGTCACCTGATGAATCGCGGCTTGAATCCGCCCGCGAGGCGCTGTCGACGCTCCGGGAGGAGGACGACGAATGAACCGTGAGCATCTATTTCGGACCCTGCTGTTGTTGATCGTAAGCGCCGTCGTCCTCGGGTTTGCCGCCGTTGTTGGCTACCGCCCCGAACTCCTGCCGCCAGAGATTATGATGCAGTTGGATCGACTAACCGAAGCTGTCGGGGTACGGACTGCGATCCTCGCCGCCGGTGCGGTCCTCGCCTGTATCGGGCTGTTGGGCTCGTGGGCGTGGCGAACGAACGATCAGACGGCGGTATTGTCAGACCTGTCGCCCGAGCAGCCGGATCGGGAGGTCGACGTGACGGGCGCGGGCCTCACTAGCGTGTTCGAATCCGTGCGGAACGGGCGGTCTGGCTCTGAGACCATCGAGGAGTCACTCCGGACGGTCCTAGTAGATCTATACGGTCGCAAATTTGACGACCGCGAGCAGGCCGAACAGTACGTCGACAACGGGGAGTGGACCAACGATCAGGTAGCTGCGGCGACGCTGACGGCGACCAATTCAGTTGAGTTCCCACTTTTATACCGAGTGTACGCGTGGTTGTATCCTGACCACGCCTACAACTACCGAACGCGGCGGACGTTGCGCGCAGTTGAAGATACCTGTGCAGCTGAGTTAACGGCTTATAACCCACCAGCACGGCGGCGAGGGCGGTTCGGTCAGTTACGGGCTCTCTTTGACTCCGGAGGTGGCCGACAGTGAGACACACCCGCTACCGGATCATGCGGGCTTATGCGATCATCCTTGTCGCCGCCGGAATCGCAACTGGATCGCTCTCGCTGGTGCTTGCCGCGGCCGTCCCTCTGGTATTCGCTCTCTACGGGGCGCTGTCCGGCTCGCCGGTCGTCAAAGGTAACATCGAAGTTAACCGAGAGATCAGCCCTGAGACCCCATTGCCCGGCCAGCCCGTTGACGTGACTCTGACGGTCCGGAACACGGGAGACACGGCAATTCCCGACCTCCGTTTCGTTGATGGCGTCCCCGAGGAACTTGGCGTTACCGAGGGGTCGCCCCGCGCTGGCAGTGCAATCGCAGGGGGTAGTAAGCTGTCGACGACTTACACGCTCGCTGCCGACCGTGGAACCTACACCTTCGACGATGTCACCGTCAGCGCGCGTAACCTCAACGGCACGCGAGTGGTCGGAGAGGAAATCGACGCAACAGGCGTCACCGACTTCGAGTGTCGGGTCGCAGTCGAGGATATCCCAGTCCAGCAGACTACCTCCTATACCGGGCAGCTGGCGACGGACTCGGGTGGACCGGGCGTCGAGTTTTACGCGACTCGAGAGTACCGGCCCGAAGACCCAGTCAAACGAATCAACTGGCGACAGTATGCGAAGACTGGTAAACTGGCGACGATCGACTACCGCGAGCAGCACGCCGCCCACGTCGTCGTCCTCACCGACAGCCGCCCGTCGACTCACACTGCAGCCTCCCCGACTGATCCGACAGGGGCGACCCTGAGTGCCTACGCCGCGACAATCGCCATCGAAGTGCTGATCAACGAGGGTCACCACGTCTCGCTGGGTGCACTCGGGATTGCCGACCCACAGACCGATATCGAACCTCCGGCGTGGGTCTCGGCCGACGAGGGCACCGCCTTCACCACCCACGCGACAGCGGTGTGTAACGCCGCGGCGTCGGGCGCGACCGACAGGATTGATAACAGAGATCACTCCAACAGCTCTACCACTGTTGGGCCGACCAGCACTGAGCCGCACGGAGAAGCCGCATCTCCCCCAGTGGCTGACGGCGGCATCGACTGGCAGCGGCTCCAGTCGCTCGTGCCGCCCGGCGCGCAGGTGATGTTGTGTACCTCTGCGACCGACGGGGCGATCGTTGACCTTGTCGAGTCACTCCGAGGCGACGGTCATGAGGTGACGGTGCTCTCGCCACAGACCGCTCCCGAGACCGTCGGCGGCCGGATAGTCGCGCTTCAGCGTTCGGTCCGGCTTGATCGGCTCCGGTTTCTCGGGGCGACGGTTATTGACTGGGAACGAGCGGAGAAACTACCTGCCGCGCTTGCCCGGGGCTTGGATGCGGGGGTGCAGTGATGGCCGGTCAAACCATTCTGCCGAAGCCGAATACAACACGCCTCGGCTCGCTTTTGATCGGCACTACCGTGGCCCTCGGTGGCTGGCTCCTCACAAGCGCGACCGGGACAACTCGGCCCGGCCTCGCTGCTGGGGTCGCCGGGGGGCTGTTGGGAACCATTGTTCTGGTCCGTAATACAGAGACACCGCTCGGGACTGCAGTTGCGACGCTGCTATTGCCCGTGCCGAGCCTTGTCGGGTTGGTTGCCGTCGGCCTCCCGCTTCGTGAGCTGGTACCGCTGACAATTGCGGGCGATCCGTTTGTTCGGCCGCTGATCGGTCAGCTTGGCGTAACAGTCGCTGTCGGAATAGCTGCCTTCGGCGTCATCGCCACGCTTGATACAGGCGTCGGGGAAGGCGCAGTTGCCAAACTTTGGGGGACGGCCGTGCGGGCGCTGATTGGGATCGGTGTGCCACTCGCTGGCCTGCTAGTCCTCCAGTTCGATGCTTTGACTGCGGTTCCCGTCTCCATCCCCGGGATCGATGGTTCGACCCTCACCACGTTTCTGTATCGGCCCTCTGAATCCGTATTCGTCCTCGTCAGTTTCTGGCTTCTCGTGACCCTCCAGATCGCGGCGCTCAAACTACTAATTGTGGTGGCCCCCGTCATGGAGTTGACACCACAGACGAATCAGGAGTCCGTCGGTCAACTACTCTCGCGAACTCATTCCGTGCTTAACACGGCTTTTGTGCCGGTGCTCGGGCTAACCTTTGTATCGATACTGCTTGCGTTTGGGGTGTCAGATCCCCGGGCGCTTCTCGCTCGCTTCCCGGTGGTTTTTGAGCTTCTCGCAGCCCCCAGCCTCCGCCGCGGCCTCGTTTCTGGTATCGGTCTCGTGACGCTTGGGGTGGTATTGCTAAGCGGGTTGCAGTTTGTCGCCGGTCGGGTAACCGACACTGTCGGCCGCCTTATTCCGTCCATGCTGGCCGGGGGGAGTGCGGTAGCGGTCGCCATCGTCGGCTCACCATTGGTGCCACAGACCGTCAGCCAGATCCCTGAGACACCAGTTCCGGTCGATGAAGTAGTCACCGCGCTGACGCCGGCGGGGGTTGTTCTTGCGGGTGTCACCGTCGCCGTGGCGCTGTTGACCGGCGTGCTCGCCATGATTGTAACCGCAGGCGGAATGAAATACATCCCCCGGCGGACCGCGGGCAGCGCCATCGCCAGCGCGGGGCTCGGGATCGGTACGATCGCTGCTGGGATCGGCGGTACCGATGTGCTTGTGGTCTTCGCCGCTGTTGCCGTCTCAATCTTCATCTGGAACACGGGCGAGCGTAGCGTCACGACGCAGGCTGAACTGGGTCCCTCCTCATCAATCCAACTGGAAGCTATCCACATGTTCTCGGCACTCGGTCTCGCGGTCGTCGGCGTCGGATTGGCGTGGGGGCTGTACACGAATGCCCTCAGTCGACTGATCGTTAGCGACGGGACGCTTGTCGGCGTCCTCGCGTCGACTGTGGGTGTCCTGCTGCTGGTCGTCGCAATTCGAGGGTGAGTAGAGGCGTCAGTCGGCAGTCGTCGCTGCGCCCGGTACCTCGACGCTGTCGAGAAGGTCGGTGACGATTGCCTCGGCGTTGATATCCTTAATTCCGGCCTCAGAGGTCAACACCAGCCGGTGGGTCATCACCGGACGGGCGATAGCCTTGATATCATCGGGCGTCACGTAGTCACGACCATCGATCAGCGCGTGGGCCCGAGAGGCTTCGAAAAACCGCTGGATACCACGTGGCGAGACGCCCACGTCGACTCGCGGATCATCTCGACTCGCTCGGGCGAGGTCGACAAGATACTCTTTGACCGACTCCTCGATACTCACCTGTTCGGGCAGCTGGCGGAGAGTGGTCACCTGCGAGGCGTCGACAACCGGATTGACAGTCGGCATCTGGGTGTCCCGACTCGCTCGACGGCTAATGAGATCGATCTCGCCGCCGCGGTCGGGGTAGCCAATCGAGGTCTTAACGATAAATCGGTCCCGTTGTGCCTCTGGCAGGCGGAAAGTGCCCTCTTGTTCGATGGGGTTCTGAGTGGCAAGAACAAAAAACGGTTCTGGGAGGTCATATGTTGTCCCACCGACAGTAACCTGTCCCTCATCCATTGCCTCCAAGAGCGCCGACTGGGTTTTCGGGGGTGCACGGTTGATCTCATCGGCCAGCACGATATTGGCAAAAACGGGTCCGCGCTGGAACTGGAACTCACCGTGCTCCTCGTTATAAATCTGTGAGCCGGTAATGTCGCTTGGCAGCAGGTCAGGTGTAAACTGGATGCGAGTAAACTCCAGATCGAGTGCATCGGCTAGTGCAACGGCGGTGAGCGTCTTCCCCGTCCCCGGAACATCTTCCAGTAGAACGTGACCACGAGCCAACAGGCCAGTCGAAACGGTTTCGAGAAACTCCCTGTCGGTGATGACTGCCTCGCTAACCCGATCCATTACCGCAGTAATCCGTTTTGTTGCCTCCTCCATCCGCTGACCATCTCTCATACGACACTATCACTGCTTGGTATGGACTTATCAGTTGTTGTGACTGTACTGCCCTGTTGACTCGATGGAAACGCTGCTATCCCTAGAGAACGTGAACCAAGATATGGGGCGCAAGAGACCGATAAGGACTCCGTGCCATAGAGCACGTTCTGTTGACTGGTCCATGCGCGAAAGAAGTCGAGTCATGGGCGCTACAGCCCGGATGCCGCGGCCCGGCATCCGGGCGGCCTCCCATGATAGTGCGTCCTTGGCAGGTAGGCCAATCAGAGCCACGCGTTCGATGACGCTGTTGAATCATCGGCCTTTGACCACCCCAGTACCTCTTCACGCACGCTGGGGACTTAGCAGGCTTTCATCCCATCAGAGCCAGAGAGAATATGTCTGGAAAAGAATACATCAACAGAGCCGTAATTATTGGATATCAGTTTGCGCTCAGTTTTCACTTTCATCGCGCTTAAGCCAAACTTCAGTCGATCACATCGGG
>NZ_NHNZ01000224.1:0-5828 GCF_002727095.1 Halorubrum sp. C191
AGCTGAACCCCGCGGAAGAGTGTTGGAGACAACTTGATCAAGAACTTGGGAACCGCCTGTTTGACACACTCGACGATCTCCGTGAGGCTGCTCTCTCTGCACTCGACCGGGTCGAAATCCCAGATGTGTTCACGTATTTATGTCCGTGAGTATAACATAGCGGCTCGTGAGGTCGATTAACAGTTCACGATACTCATCAGTATATAACGTACTCTGAGATTGTTTAGCCACCCTCGCTCAAAAAACGACACCGGCCCCAATACGATGTGTTAATCCGATGGTTTGCATCACTAATTGTCGGCTCTATCTCCGAGGTCAAATCTCAGGGTATTCGCCTTGTCCGCTAACATAATCGCTGAAAACGCTGATAAATAAAAAAATCGGTCGTAGTTATCCGAACCGACTTGCATCCATTAGCCATTGGTAGGGCCGTATGCTTGCCCTCCCACACTTTTCACCACGAATTATTGTCGGTGTTGCCTCAACCGGCTTGGCTGCGATTGCATGGTTCATTGCCCGATCAATGCGAGGATTCCCGAGCCAACCCCATCTATGGCTCTTGCGACTTTTTACCCGCTCTATCAGTGATATTCGTCGACGAGACCGCACCGCTGTCGCGTGGATTGGACTTGTGTTCTGGTCGGGAACTGTAACGATATTCCATTTTACTGGACTCATATTCGAGATCTACACAATAGTATCGTGGTGGGATCTCCTCACGCACACGATGAGTGGATCTGGCATCGCCGCTCTAGCATTGCTGACCCATCGGGAACGAGTTGTGACCCGCAAGGCAGTCTGGTGGATCGTCCCGACGGTCATCGCTATCAGAGCGGGATTCGAGGTGTACGAGTTCGTTTTCAAGTCGTTCTGGCATGAGTGGACGCTCCGTCACTATTTGATCGATACAGCCGTCGATCTTGCAGTGAGCACACTCGGTACTGTTGTCGTTGCGTCTGTCGCAAACCACTATTGGATAGCAGCTGACGACGTGACAGCAGGCTGGTCCACACCAAATAACGCTGATTGAAGCCGCTGAGTTCGGGAGTGAGACGATTTATGTGAAGTGTAGTATTCATTTCGAAGAGAGAGTTCTGAAGCCGGTGTTTCAGATGCGCCTGTCACCCGCACCATGCGCTCGAGCACAGCGGGACCATCATCGTTGAGTGAATACAAGCGGACCTACTTTCTTGTACGCTCATATGGCGTAGATTGTTGATACGGCTCTCCCAAAGAGGGTATGGATAAAAAGTGACCGGTAGATCGCTCAGACAGCTGGTTCTCATCTAGGTCGATCTATGGGAGAATCGCAAGAAGGCTCGCCATCAACAATGTGCTACACAAGAGCGTTCTTGTATATCCCATCTCTGTCTCACCAGCCGTGAAACCGGTTAGGTCTTTTTTCGCCTCCTCTAGGACCTGTTCAACCGGTTTCGCTGAAACCCTCTGTAACTGGTTATACCCACCATCAGCCACTCAGTACAAGAGAAGGTTGTATCAACCCGCGTTATTTGTATTGTAGGTGAGACAACATAAAGTGACATCCTCTCCCGTGTTTACGCGGAGGCATTCCGAGCGGCGGGAGTGTCAGGTTTCCAGTCCAATCACCGAACGCCTATCTTTTCAGGCACGGGTAGTCTCATAGTATCGGACCGGTGGACTGCTGGCCATGCCAAGTGGCCGTACTCTCATTTTTGATCATACACGGGGTCGTAGTGTTGTTTTTGCTGCGAGAACGCCACGCCGCGTCACGACGCTGTTTCAGGTCACGAAACCCCGTGTTAACAGCTTTTGAAACGGCAGAGTATGAAGAACTGATGAATGGAGATGGCATACTGGGGTTGTTCCAGCTACCGGTGGCGATTGTCGGCGCAGGACTGGCAGTCTTCGGCTACCGGGAGCTCGTGAGGCTACCATCGCCGGGTATGGGAGGGTTGTTCGGTCCGGCAGTTGCGCTCCTCGCGCTGTCGCTCGTCGTTTGGGCCGGTCTGTTCCTCCTCCCGCTTGGAATGTTGATACCGCCAACGGATGGGTACGGCATCGAGTTCAACGACAGCCAACGACGGTGGCTCATGAGTACGGTTATTGCCGTGGTCATTGGCCCGTTTGTCGGGGTCGGGATGGCGTTCGTGACACCTTGGATCGTCCCGCAGACCCTGACGCTCAGTATGTGTGTGGCGCTGCTCCCGCTGCTTGTCACCCTCCTCTGGCGTGCCGGGCAGATACTCCGATCGCACGCAGCATAGCGACGGGAGCTGGCTGACCCCGGATCGGTGCTTGCGGCTCCAACGAGTCCGATCGAACGACGGTGTTGGTGTTTCTGACTCCGAAGCTTCGACATCGTGTTTATCTACGGCTACCGCGTTTCAACGTTCTGTGAACGTTATTAACGCCACGGACCCCTTGAACTGTTACAGCGACATACTCTCTCTCGGAGGCGTCGGTTTAACGGTCGATAGCGGGAAATCCTCGGGCCCCTCAGGTCGAGCATCGCCGGCAAGTCGACGTTCATCGACATCTTGCTCAAATTCGTCACGCCGGGCAACGGGGGAAAGTGATCAGTCAGTACAGTATCTGATTTTTTCGAGTGGAAACCTTACTGATCAACGCGATCATAGCCTTTTCCATGACGGCCAAACAACCAATCGACAGATGTGTTTGTCCCTCCACACCAGTAGATGGGGTTGGTCCCAACACGACGAGTCCCTCCAATCAAGACGGATTGACGATCTTCGGGTCACAATCAAATGACTGCGTGCCGCTTAGTGCGTGGGCTTGTTGCAGTAGTCGTCCTCGCAAGCGCGATGATCGGCGGTGTCACAGCGGTTGCTGCGAATGGACCTGCAGTCAACGTGTCATCAGTAAACGTCACGCCCACTGACCCAACAGTCGGTGAGACGGTCACAGTTGAGGTGACGATCTCGAATCAAGAAGGGAGTAATTCAATCGTTGATGTCTCAAGCATTATGCTGCGAACAACCAGCGAGCACTACGAGCGGGTTGAAGACGTTGGTGCGATTGCTCCCGGCGGAAGTCTAACGATTCCCATTACAACATCGTTTGACTCAGCAGGTGAAAAGAACCTGCTGGCGCATGTGTCCGCAGCATCACAATCAAACGGAAGTCGGACTTCTCATCTGCGGGCGTACTACCGCCCGATAACGATCGATGTGGAGGCACCTGAGATAGACGCCGGTATCGCAGCGAGCACAAACAACTCCGGGGAGACGACGGTGACGCTCACCAACTACGGGAACGTTGAGCTCACTGACGCTGAAATACGGACCGCAGTTGACGGAACGCAACGCGACCAGCGGAGTACGTTCGACATTACACCCAACGAGAGTGAATCCGTTACGTTTGACACTACCAATTATGACTCGGATGCTGTCACACTCACCGGAGCGTACACGGCACGCGGCGAGCGTCATGAGGTTACTCGGACAGTCGATCTCAACCGGCAGGTGCAAGGCGAAATTCGGTTAACCAGCGTTGAAGTTACAGAGCGGGGAACAGCCATCTCGGTTGACGGTGAAGCCGCAAACATTGGTGGGACAGACGTTGATTCCGTTCTTGTACGCATCCCTGACAGCGAGACGGTGTCGCCGGCTAGCGGGGCTGGTGAGTTCTTCGTTGGCTCCGTCGATGCGAGTGAGTTTGCAACGTTCGAGCTCAGTTCCTCCGTCTCAAACGGGACTGACACGCTTCCAATCGAACTCACCTATCTCGTCGATAACGAGCGAATCACAACAACCCAAACAATCGATCTCTCGACGGCCAGCCCTGTCAGTCCCGAATCGAGTCAAGATCGGCCAGCTGCAACCGCAGGTGGCGACGGGAGCGCTGGCTCGTCAGGACTCCCGCTGATTCCACTCATTGTCGGGTTGCTTGTGGTAGTCGGTGGAAGTGGGCTGCTCTATCGGCTCTGGAACCGCGAATGAGCGTTATTCGCTTAACCGGGGTGACGAAGCGCTATGACACCGAGGCTGAGATAATCGAGGCGCTGAACGCTGTCGACTTTCGTGCCGAACGTGGTGAGATGGTCGTGGTCACAGGCCCGTCAGGAAGCGGCAAGAGCACGATGCTCAACATGATCGGGTTACTCGATAGCCCAACGGAAGGGGCCGTCCATCTTGATGGACGGAACGTGACAGACTTCAGTGAAGACGAGCGGACCGAAGAACGTCGCTCACAGCTGGGCTTTGTGTTTCAGGACTTCCATCTGCTGCCGATGCTCACCGCAGCGGAAAACGTTGAACTCCCCTCCATGTGGGACACCGATGTTGATCGTCGAGACCGCGCTGTCGATCTGTTACGGCGGGTGAGTCTTGGCGACCGACTGTCACATACCCCAGACGAACTCTCCGGTGGGCAAAAACAGCGGGTTGCAATCGCGCGATCACTCATCAACGAGCCGGATATCCTTCTCGCGGACGAGCCGACCGGAAATCTCGACCAAGAGACGGGTGAAACGGTGCTCGACGAAATCACACGTCTGAAAAATGAGGAGAATATCGCGGTCGTCGCAATCACGCACGACGAACAGCTGGTAGGATACGCAGATCGCGTCGTGCGACTCGTCGACGGGGTTGTCCAAGAATGACCGTGACATCGTCGCTCCGTCGGTTCCCAAGCGTGCTCATGGCATGGCGAAATCTTGGGCGAAACCGAATCCGAACGGCCCTCGCGATGCTCGGTATCGTCATCGGTGTGATGGCAATCGTGTCGCTAGGGATGACTGGCGTTGCGCTTGAACAACAGGCGACATCTAACCTCGGGAACCTCGCAAACGAAGTAACCGTCTCCCCCGGCGAGGATATTGAGACCGACGGGATAACCGATGAGCAGGTAGCAACGATACGAGACGTTGCACCCGCCACAACAGTCATCCCACAGAAATCAAATGCGACCGAGCTCACGGCGCGGAATGGAGCCGAAGCGAACGTGCAAGTCACTGGCGTGACGAACCCGGCCCCCCTGTATGATATTGCATCTGGTGATGACCCCACGCGCCTCCAAACAGGAGCCCTGATCTCAGCATCGACGGCCGAGCAACTAGGCTTACAACTCGGCGACCCAGTCGAATACGACGGGCAAATATATCGTATTCGTGGTTTTATCGCCGCCGAAAGTGGGTTTGGACCGAGCGGTGGTGGTGAGCTTGTGCTCCCGGAGTCAGCGCTTAGCGAGCAGGAATACTACAGTTCAGTTACTGTTATTGCCGCAAGTGGAGAAGCGAGTGCTGCGACCGCAAACGCCATTGAGGCAGAGTTCAACGATGCCGACGACGAAATATTGACCGCGACAAGCTTCGCAAGCGTCCAAGAAGATATCTCCTCGTTCACTAACACACTTGAACTCGCTCTCCTTGGCATCGGTTCGATATCGCTGTTCGTTGCGAGCGTCGCTATCCTGAACGTCATGTTGATGAGCACGATAGAGCGCCGCGGTGAGATCGGCGTACTACGTGCCGTCGGCGTGCGCCGGGGCGAGGTGCTTAGAATGATTCTCACCGAAGCGGCCTTTCTTGGAGCGGTTGGTGGCCTCATTGGTAGCGCCGGATCGCTTGTGGTCGGACTCGCACTCTTTCAGGTTCTTACCGGGGATGCGACACTCGCATTGGAGTGGTCAAGTTCACGCTATCTTCTCTATGGGATGTTGTTCGCTCTGATGGCGAGCGTTCTAAGCGGAATCTACCCTGCATGGACCGCTGCTAACGAGTCACCGGTCGATGCACTTCGTGGCTGAGTCACGTTGAACCACGGGAATGAGCCTGTTCAGAACGGGCCTGCTACTTCGTTCACCTTTGTCAACGCAGTACGTTTGGC
>NZ_NHNZ01000160.1:0-845 GCF_002727095.1 Halorubrum sp. C191
GCTGTCGATGTGATCGACTGGATCTTGGCAGTTCACTTCGATTGTGCCGAACTGGATATCTCGGCTTTTACAGATCCGGCTGATGTTATGGCAAACCGCCTTTGTGATCAGCGACTTGCCCGTTCCGGACGGGCCGTAGAGGAACAGATTTGGCGGTCGGTTGTCTCCAAGCGCAACACGGAGCATTTTGGTGACCTCCTGGAGTTGCTCGTCGCGACCCACAATGCGGTCCTCTTCGACGACGTAGTTAGGATCAAGTAGCGCTCGTTCTCGAATTAGTCCCTTCTGGTCATCAAACTCGAGAAGCATATCCTCGATCGACTGGGAGGGCTCCTCAGAATCAGGATCGCCATTGGACTGTAAATCACCAGTTGTGACGTGAGACGTATGCGACAGCTCTGCTTGAGCCGTTGTCTCATCCTCCGGCGATCCCGACTTCTCTAAAGGATCATCGGAGTCGTCAATACCTATACGCATACTGATACCGCCCTGTATGAAAAAGGTTCCCCACCTCTATCGAAGTGTAATTAGACGTTTGAAACCGCACAATACCGTATTAATCGCGTGAGAACAGTGATAACGGGGTAACTACCAGTAGCCGGTGACGATGTGTTCACGATCGCACGCTCGAAGACACACACCCCTCTATCGATGTGTTCGATGTCTTCGCAGGGTGGGGTGATTTGCTGGCTGGTTCAACTGGCGTATTCAAGGTAGTCACATCTTGTCCGTCCAAATTGAACGAACCGTGCTCTCGTATGTTCTGAATGATTTGTTCTATTCTCCTCATTCTCTCTTCTTCTCTTCTTCAACTAACACAAACACACACACACCCCTCTATCGAT
>NZ_NHNZ01000037.1:0-493 GCF_002727095.1 Halorubrum sp. C191
TAGTGCCTAGTGAAAGTTATGAAGGTAGAGTCTGATGAGGAGGTATGTCTGGGGATCGCCGCAAAGAGATCGTCCGTCACCTCAGTGAGGACGATCTCGATCGACTCCTCGCGGAGTCTACGGATGAAAAACTCACTGAGCGGTTGATCTTCGTTAAACGGCTCTACAAGGGGGCAACCTTGGAGGACGCTGCCGACGATGTCGGCAGGTCCTCCGCGACAGGAACACGCTGGGCTCGCCGATGGAACAGGGGCGGTCTTGGACTTCTAATGCCGAACTTCGGGGGCGGCAGGCCCCCGAAGCTCGGCGAAGAACAACAGCAACGCCTCTTGGAACTGCTCCGGGAGGGCCAACCGTGGAAGAAACAAGAGATACAACACCTCATCAACGAGGAGTTCGACGTTGAATTTCATCCAGCCCATCTCACTACGTTCCTCGAAAAGCTCGGCCTCTCCTACGCAATTCCGCGGACTAAGCGCCCATCACGGCCAGA
>NZ_NHNZ01000037.1:551-689 GCF_002727095.1 Halorubrum sp. C191
TCCAGTTTCCAAGTAATCAGGAGAAAGAACGAATCTGTGAGTGTCTCGAAGGAATCCGCGAGCAGAATCCGAGTCGACGGATTCTGCTCGTCTTGGATAACTTCTCTTCTCACGTGTGCGAGTACACGCGTAAGCGAG
>NZ_NHNZ01000067.1:0-2820 GCF_002727095.1 Halorubrum sp. C191
ACCCGATGTGATCGACTGATATTGGTTCTCCGTTCTCTCTAAGTGGGCTATCGGTTACCCTAGCTGGATAATATTCGGGGATTAATCGGCTGTAACACCATCCTGTTCTCGGAGAACAGTTGCGACATCTCCGAGGCGCTCCGATTCCTTCGGGAGATTCTCGAGTGCCGTATCAAGATCGACTGCCAGCGAATACTGATTTTCGTCGCCACGACCTCGTCCCTGTCGCTTGTTGAGCACGTTCGTATCGGCGAGATCATTGAGCCGGTCACGGAACCGGCGGTTTGAGAGCGCGTTCACGTCCGCGTACTCACAGAAGGTCTTGTACTGAGTGTAGATCGGTGTCGTCGTCACGGGTGTGTCGCCTTGGATTCCGTGATACGTGACTGCCATGAGCGCGAGCATTCGCTGGTTCGGGAGTGTCTGAATCCCCGACTCAATGGCTTTCGTCTCCAGGAAGTCCCGTGCCTCGCGCACGTGCTCTTCTGTGACGGTCGTCTCGCCCCTATCGTCGGCAAACCGAGTCGCACGGAACAGTAGGCGGATCGCCTCGCGAGCGTCTCCCGTGTCCTGTGCGCCTAACGCCGCGGCAAGCGGGATCGTGTCGTCGCTCAGAATCTCGCTTCGGAGATGCTGGTAGTCCTCGATACTGTTCTCGAAATACGTGTCACGGAGGGCACCGGCGGCACGTCGTGCGAGGATATTGCGGAGCTGATCAGCGTCGTAGGGCTCGAAGCGGACCTCGTCTTCACCGAGGCTCGACCGGACGTCAGCGTCGAGGTTCTCGCGGAACTGGAGGTCGTTCGTAATTCCAATGAGGGAGAGACGGACGCCATCCGGATTCGACCGCGGGAGTTCGTAGAGGATGTAGTCGTCGTCACCGATGGCATCGATCTCGTCGAGGACAACGATGACCGTCCCGCCGACCTTCTCCAGATTCTCGATCACCATATTGAGGAGAGTCTTCCGCTGGTGACCGCTCGGGAGCTCCTCACCGGGCCCAAATCGCTTCTCACGGAGTCGCTTGACGAGATGTGTCAGGACGTGGTAGGAGCCGTCCATGCCCTTACAACGAATGTGGACCACAGTGAGGCCCATCTCAGAATCATCGGCGTACTCCTGAAGTTGGTCGGTCTTGAGGCGGATTCCGACGGTCTTCCCCTGCCCGGACTGCCCGTACACGATCAGGTTGAGCGGCGTCGAGCCCATCGTCGCCGGACGGAGGGCGGAGTGGATCTGGTCGAGTTCCACCTCGCGCTCCGGCAGCGACTCGGGCTGATACGTCTGCTCGTTGGGGTTGAGGACGTCCATGTCCTCGAAGATCGTGTCCTCGTCGCCGAACGCCTTCATACGCTCCCGTTTTCAGGTGTCATACATAAAACCCCCGTGTCCTACATGTCTTTCTGTCTAAGATACGGGTGTACGTCCTGAAAGCTGTGGTCGGTTCTCTCTCGGCTCTACTGTGCTTTGGGTGGCAAAGGGGGACAGAGGGGGGTGCGTCCAGCAAACTACTGAGATACTCGACTGTAGTTCTAGTGTCCTCATAACGAGCCACGATCCTAGAACCGCTCTGTACCCGATACGACACTCGTATTCATCGTCTCAGGACCGCGCAACCCTGGGAGGGGGGTGCGTCCGGCAACGGACCGCAGCGAATGTCGCTTCGAGAATAGTCGGCCCACAACGTTTTATCAAAACTCCCGAAGACGCATGTCCATGGGCCAAAATGTCTCGCGAATCCACGGGCACGACCTCCGCTCGGTGTGGGAGGACGAAGAGCGGGACTTCACGCAATGGTTGACAGAGAACATCGACCTGCTCGCGTCCGAGTTGGGGATAGAGATCGAGGACGCACGAGCTGAGGAAGCCGTCGGCGACTTTTCGGCCGACATCGTCGCACGAGAGATGAACACGGGCGAGACCGTCGTCATCGAGAATCAATACAACCGGACGGACCACGACCACTTGGGGAAACTTCTGACGTACTCGTCGGGAAAGAACGCTGGGTTCACGATGTGGCTCGCCGAGGAGTTCCGGCCGGAACACCGAAGCGTCCTCGAATGGTTGAACGAAACCGGGCCGAAAGGCGCGAAGTTCTTCGCGATCAAACCCCGCGTCGTGAGTATCGAGGGATCCGAGGAGCGTGGGTTCGAGTTCGAAGTCGTTGTCGAGCCCAACGAATGGGAACGCGAGGTGAGCACCGAGTCGCTGTCCGACCTCGGGCGTAGCTACCGGCAGTTCTTCGCCGAGATGGTCGAGGCGTACTCGCAGCGACGGCCGACTTGGTACAAACTCAAGCCCGGACCTCGGAACTGTCTAACGTTCAGTGCCGGTATCGGGGGCGTCCGATTCGGCTGGGTGTTCCACCAGGGGCCCGAGTTCTCTGTTGAGCTCTACATCTCCACGTCGGATAAGGAACGCAACGAGGAGATATTCGAGGCGCTGAAACGCGACCGAACGGAGATTGAGAGCAATTTAGGCGTCGAGTTAGAGTGGGAACGGTTGCCTGAGAAACAAGCATCCCGGATCAAACAGCCTGAAGATATTGATCGGACCATCACCGATCTCACCGCAGACCAGCGAAATCACTTGGTCGAATGGGGGGTGGATGCGATGGACGAATTTCAGGAGGAGTTCGAACCACGTCTTTCCGCTCTCGGCTCCAACTGATCGCTGCTTCTACCGGTGTAACGAACTCGCTGCGTAGGTGCCTCCCATCCTCCCCGTCTTGTCGGACGCACCCCCCTCCCCCACTATCTAGTTCGAACTACAGCTCCGATGAGATTCCCTACTGATACTGTCACTCAGCTTTGAACGTTG
>NZ_NHNZ01000141.1:0-4558 GCF_002727095.1 Halorubrum sp. C191
CGCTAAACTACAACGGATGCAGTATCCGGAAGAATTGCTCGTACTCCGTCTCACTGACTACCTGAGATAGTGCGCGCTCTGCGTTCCTGTCGTCGATGATCAGCCCCACAGAATTGTGACCCTCAGACACCCGAATTTGAACAAGATTACCGGCGAATTTGGCGTCCGTTTTCGGGAGTTCATCTTCTCGCTCCTGTTCGAGCTTGGCTAACTCTCTGTGTGCTTCGTCAACCATCTCGCTCACGGTAGGTCCGTCACGGATTCGCGCACCGTAATCCGGCTCTGGAAGGGCAACAATCCAGTCCTCGTTACGTATTGGATCAAGCCAATCGTTGACACCGTAGGGACCAGCCCATTCCTTGTCCAACTCCTCGACTACTCCAGTGGAGACGTACAACTGCTTATCATTCGACTGAATGTAGTTGATAGAGATACAAGCGCATACCTCCGTCTTCAGGCGGAGGTCGAGCGACACTCGGCTCGTTTATCCCGGCAGTTTGAAGTCCGTGGCCTCTAGTAAGCACGGATGCTACGGAATCGGTGAGAGGCCGTCCCCGAACCACAAGGGGTGGCGAACCAGTGGTGGTTCGCACGGCAATGACACGGATTCCGACGGGGCCTCATTGGCCGGGCCACAGCCCAACGAGGGAGACAAACGAGAGTTCCCCCGGTGTGTCGCCGGTTCCCTCCGAGTGCGGGTTGGAACCAAACGGCGACGACCGCCCGAATCCGATGGTCGGATTCCTCCGCGTTTACGCGGAGGAGGAGGTCAATAGCTGTCGCCGTTCTGGAGTAGATCGCCCGATTCCACCCAAGACGCTCGAGTCAACGAGGAGTGCATCCGGGAGCGGGTAGAGGGGTGAAGAGCCAACTAATTTCGGCCGATCGCTCATTCCTGCTCAAACACGTACGGAGTGTTTCGAATCTTCCGATCATGTACGTCGTGTTCGAAGGAATCATCGATGAGCCCTGCTTCGACAAACAGGGCAATGATCGGCTCCAGCGCCTGCGTGATGCTGATAGCCTCGATCTCATCAACATTGAGGCGGTCTGCTGCTCCACGACGAGTCACCTCGCCACTGAGATATGCCCGTGTCTGCTCAACCGCCATCAGCAGCTTCGCCTTGCCGTGCCGATCAACGAAGAGTTCGATCTCACTAACCTCGCCGCTTACACCGTAAGCGGCGATCGTAAGCGGGTCAAACAGTATCCGCGTCTCTCCCTCCCCAACGGGGAGAAATAGTGAATCAGTCCGGAGCTGGCTCTCTTTCCCGCTACTGACATCCTCGACAATGTCTAAGTTTTTGAGCTTTCCAACCCGCATTGAGGTTGTACTTCCGGCAAGATCGAGTCTACGCTCGATACTGCTGTTCGTAGTAGGCTGATTCAGCAGGATGTCAGTATACACTCTGGCGATGTCGGGATTCACCAGTATCTCTGAGGCCGCGATAAAGGAGCGTGCGGTGCCCTCTTTCGAGCCGTTCTCGTCCGCAGTCGGGGCGTTTGTTACTACCATCGTAATTCATGATACGTGAACCGAGAACTAATATCTTGTGGCAGTTGTGTCGGACTGTATGGAGGCTCCCAGAAATTGTTCTTAGATAACTGATTTGTGGATACTGGCATTCGTATTCACGTCTTAAGAGAGCATTTCACTTATACGAATTAATCTTAATCTTAAGATTAGTCTGACAGCTTCTTCCGGACAAACGGCTGCTAGCCGGGTACTAGGGCGGTGTCGGTGTTTCGTGGTCACCACCCAGTGGCCATATCCCAGAGGAGGGCGACGTCAACGACACCGAGGATAGCTCCAGCTAGTAGCCACGCATCAAGCAACGATGTGAGGTCCAAGATCGGGCCAGAAACTGCGAGTTCGAAGGCCGACGCCAAACTCGCCACCTCAAACAAGAGTACCCCCGAGATGACCCAGATCACAGTCGCACTAGCAGCGATGAGAAGCTTATTCCCGCTCATCTGTGACGCTCTAGCGACACCAAGCTACTGTCCATCGTACCAGGGCGGCGCACCGAACGCATCAGCGTAGCAGTCTGGGTGACACGGTCGCTTGCGGTTGTCCGGCCATGCCCGGTCGAGCGGAACCTGCTCGCCGCAGAGCCCACACTCGGCGGTGTGACCTGCCTGACGAGCGTCTGGTGAGAGATTCCGCGCCTCGATGTAGAGCGCGTGGAGCGCCCACGGCGTGAGGCGAACGGCGACACGCTCGGCCGGATCGGGATCCTCGTCCGACGTCGCGGCCGAGAGCGTAAGCACCCAGCCGTCACCGGGCTCGCCGTCGGTCGCTGGCCCGAGGGCGATCGTCCCCGCGAGGTCGTCGTCGACGTAGTACCACTCTGCGTCGCGGTCGACGTGGTAGTGGCCATCGGGGCGCGGATTCTCGGGATCGACGTCGTCGCCCATCGTGTATCTTCGCTGAGTCAGGCGTTCGCCTTCCGGCCCTGTCCCGACCCAGTCGTGAGCGGGATGTCGGCGTCGATTTCGTCGTACCACACGACCGGCCGCTTTGCCCGGCCATTCTCCTCGAGTTCGACGAGGCCGTAGTCGGCCAGCTCGTTCACGTTCTCGAGGACCTCTGGTGGGTTCCGATCAACGAGGCGAGCGAGCTCGCGGATGCTCTCCGGCTCGTGTTCGACGATCGCCTCCAAGAGCTCAAGGTTGGTCGAGCGGAAGACGCGACCGAACGTTTCGAGATTCTCGATCGAGAGCGTCGGTTCGCTGGGGTCGACGTCCTCGCCGGCGTCTATCGCCTCGAGGCGCTCTTCGAGGTCGCTACGGTCGGCAGACTTGATCTGAACATGGAGTGTCTGGGTCATGGGGGGGGTGTAGGGTTGTGGGTCGGAATTAGTCGCGGGTCTGTACGTCGGTCACCGTAGTTGATCGGGCTACCAGTCGTCGCGCTTCTCTTCTGGGAGTGCCGCCCGCCAGGCGCGGAAGATCTCCGCAAGGCCGGGGTAGTCGATCTCGAAGGTCTCACCGCCGAGGTGGAGTTCGTGGACGCCGTGGTGGTTGTCGAACCGGATGATTGGATCGTCTGCGCCGGCTTCACCGTAGTGGTGCGCGTACTTGATCCCGTCCTCGAACCGGTCTGAGGTCGGGACCGAAAGAACACGCCTGAGGTCGGGACCGAAAGAACACGCACCCGCGCAACGGTGCCGTCGGCGTAGGCTTCAATCTCGTCTTCGAGCACGGTGACATCATCGCTCATCCACACATGTGCCGACGCACCCTGCTCCGATAAGTGTTAGGAAAAATCCTAACAGTACCAAGGAACGGATAGCACCCATGAAGACAACAGAGCGATCGCTCTGTCAGCTGTGGGGCTACCCAGATGTGGTTGATGCGGTACTACTCGTTGTCGGAGTCGTCATCGACAGAGGCCTGGGACAGCTGTCTGTTGCCTGTCTGAGCTACTGCCCGACTGATTTCCTTCTCAAACAGGTTCTTGATTCTATCTTTGGACAATCCATTGAAAAACAGTGGATGATTCTTCTCGACCAGGTGTTTGGTCGAGTCCCAAATATAGTTCGAATTTTGAGAAGGCAGAAATCGAGTTAATCTTAATCTTAATATTAGTATTAATCTAAATAGTCTCTTCTACGGTGTCTAGATACGCTACGTGGAGTTCACACGAGAAGGGCGTGAAATACTAGAGCTAAACAGTCCTCGAACGCGGCGGTTCGATCAGCTGTCGTGATCAATATAGTTGGCTTCCCATTCAGTCCGAGCTTCAATCTCTCTGGTGCCCCGACGGGTAGTGGTGTACTCGTTGGTCCGTCGGTCGCGCTGGCTCTTCTCGATGAGTCCCTTCTCAACGAGCGTATCGAGATTTGGATAGAGTCGGCCATGATGGATTTCTTTTTCATAGTAGTCCTCGAGTTCGTCTTTGATCGCGAGTCCGTGGGGGTCATCAAGTCCGGCAACTACGTACAGCAGATCGCGCTGAAAGCCAGTGAGATCGTACATGTCGCAATTTACTCATTCGAGTTTTGAAATACTATTGATCTGGCCCTGTATGGAGTGAAGTGATTCATCACTCTCCCCGTGGGTCACCAACCGGTATTTCACCATATTCTGGACATGAGACCCATCCCTGTCCGAATGCTCTACCCATCCCTTTGTCCGGGCTCCATTCGTGTTCATCCCCACAATGTGGACAGTCTACCAGTGGAGGGTCAATCTCCAGTGCCTCTTGCTGGATGAAATGATTTCCTTGGTATGAGTCACAGTTCTGACAGACGTTTCCCCAGACTTTCTTGCCAAGAGTATTGCTGTAGACCCGTTCAACAGGGGTTTCGTAATTCGCTAATATATCTCCGAGAGGCGTATCAAGATGGTCTCCTTGTGGCCAGACCACAGGCGTCATCTGTCTTTAGTTATACTCACGGACATAAATACGTAAACACATCTGGGATTTCGACCCGGTCGAGTGCAGAGAGAGCAGCCTCACGGAGATCGTCGAGTGTGTCAAACAGGCGGTTCCCAAGTTCTTGATCAAGTTGTCTCCAACACTCTTCCGCGGGGTTCAGCTCCGGTGAACCCC
>NZ_NHNZ01000043.1:0-2974 GCF_002727095.1 Halorubrum sp. C191
CCAGTCTACCGAAGAGCGACAAAGCGTGTCGCACGAAGCTGCATGTCGGGACGAACAGCAGCCACCGATCAATCGAGTTTTGCCCGCTCTTTCAGCTCGCCGACTAGGAGATCGAGGATCGCTTCTTTGTCCTCCTCGGGAACGTTCCTGCCGTCGAGTTCGTCGAACTTCTCTTCCCAGTGATCTATCCACGACCCGAACACGTCCTCGAATGTGTCTTCTGGATCGTCTGCAGCCCTGACGTCCTCGATCCCCTTCTGAATCATCTCGTGGGGCCCTCCGGCTCCAAGCTCGGCTTCGAGTACCAGCCATGGTTCGTACTCGAAGGTCGAAGAAAGTTCTTCGATATGCCACGTCTCGTCGTTCAAATCCAGTTGATACTCCGTCACCACGTGAAACCGAGCTGGTGAGGCATCGACACCCGGCACACCCATGTCCGAAAGGTACACCGTCGGATGACGCTCGATCTGTAACGAGAGCATGTCATCTGCTTCGAACTGGAATCTGAAAGCCCGCTCTCTGATCTTTTCCAGTGTCAGCCCATCTTCAGGCAGGTCGATGTCACACTCGTCCAGCACGGTGAGAACGCGGTCTTTGGTAGTCCTATCCATTATCCTCACCTGGTTTCGACTACTCAGTGAAGCCCTCCAACAGTTCCTCGAGCATCGGGCGGAGCTTGTATTTCCGGTAATGTTCGTCTCGGAGATCTTCGACGTAGACACACCACTCATCGAGTTTACCGACAACTCGGGCGGCCTTTCCGGCAGTTTCCAGCCACTGGACGGCGTGTCGGTACCGTTGGGACTGTCCCTCCTCGATGATTGGCTTGGCTTGTTCCTTACAGGCGTCGATCGTCCAGTCTGGGTGCTCATCCCAGACTTCCTCGACGACCGGCTCCACGACCTTGTAGTCCGAAAATCGATCCGCGATATCGATAGCCCCCTCGTACTGCTCTGCGTACAGGAAGATTTCGACGTGCCGTCGCGCAACTCGCTGCGTCGTGTCCTTGTTCCGAAGCGATGTCACCAACTCTTCGCGAATAGTCATCCACTCCTCACCGGCGAGTTCCTCTGCCGCTTGGTAGGCCGCAAGCGTCGGCGAGGCTTCGAATGCGGCGATAGCCGCCTCCAAGGCCACCTCCGGTTCGTCGAGGCTGGCGGCTCGATCGCGGAGCCACTCGGCCAGCTCCGCTTTCTCGCTGCCGTCTAGTGCCAATCCGCGTTGGGCCACCTCCAGTGCTGCTCGGGGCCGATCATGGTTTCGCAGCGTCTGGGCCAGTGTGAGTGCTTCGTTCGGGGAGGACAAGTTGTGCCGGCCGTATTCGATCGCCTCGTCGATCTGTCCTTCCTCCACGAGCTTGGTTACGTAGTCATCGATCAGATCCGCAGCCTCCGCCAGATCCAGGTACTCCTCGTTGCGACCTTGGCGCTTGAGGACGTTGAGGTGAGCCCTGATGAAGTCCTCGGCGTACCACGGTGGATCCCCTCCCCAGAGGTCGGCATAGCCGATATCGCCCTGCATCGCTCGCTGAACCGGTTCGAAATCCCAGCCCCGTTGGGCGGCTTCGAGCGCGACACTGTATGGCGGATGGTGTGTATAGCCTCCCATCTCCTGTACCCACGTCCAGAGGCGATCCTTCCAATCGGTACGCTCGGCCTCCGAGAGGTCGGCGGTGAGCAGCGCCTCGGCCAGCACTCGGTCGACCTCGTCGAAGAACTCGAAGATCGCGTTCGAATCGTCGTACGAGAGCGCGAGCCACTCTTCGTCCATGAGTTCGTCGGCCAGCGGTTCGAGGATGTCCAGTGCCGTCTCGCCGTCGCCAGCCTCGACGGCTGTCCGTGCCTGATCGAGAAGGCCTCGCAACTTCTCGACGTCGGTTTCGGCTGCCTCGTACGGGTCGTAGGCGTGAGCGCTTCGCCCCTTAGTCGGTCCGAGAACGTTCTGTACCTGCTGGCGGATCGATTCGCGATTGATGTCCGGAGTTCGACCGTGTTCGCCATTCTCCATCTCGTCTTCTGACTCGGCTGTTTCGAGTTCGGATTCGATCTGGGATGCCAGCTCCGGGCGACTCTCAATGAGGCTGGTGAGAACGTCACGGAGGACCTCGGGCTCGGCATCCGCGATCAGTTCGGAGATGGGCGGTCGCTGGTCGATCCCATCGGAATCGCGGACGTACGTCAGGAGAACGGCGACACGGTGCTTGCAAATCCCACCGTGATCGTACGGACAGGAACACGCCGTGTCAACGACCCCAGTTTCGTCGAGATCGATCCGCACCTGGTAGGGCTCGTACTGGCTGCCTTCAACCGCCGCTCGGATCGTCTCACCGCGCCGGACGAGCTTGACGACGGCACCCTCGGCGTAGTAGTTTCCCCCCCGGTCGTATGACTGGGGACGTGCCAGACCCCGGACTGCTGCCTCCGTGAGTGTCGGGTCGGGATCAACCATCGCTCGTATGGTATCTACGGATTAAACCCGTAGTAATTGTGGTGGGCGGTTGGGTGGCTGTGTGCCTACGAATCTGGAACCCAGACGCCTTTCACCGGCTGGAAGACGGCGTAGGCGTCGACATCCGACGTGTCGGTCGGATGAGCGGTGTGTAGCGTGAGTTGCCCCCTGCTCGTGTGTTCTCGGTTCTGTTCAGTTACCCACTCCTCTGCGTCCGCTTTCAAGTCGAAGGCGAGTCGACCATCCTCATCGAAATTCGCCTCCGCGAGTGGTGTCTCGCGAAAGACCGAGTCTTTGATTTCCACGATGTAGTCGACCATAGCTGTTCGTTCGCGGTAGCTCTCCTTTAGAATTCCCCGTGCTGAACAGATTAGATCTCTGCCAACCGTACAAACCGTATATGGAACTGACGCTCGAACATCTCCAGTCTGAGCACCTCGATCCGCTTCCGCTGTTTCAGCCCGAAGAAGCGACACTTTGGCACATCGACACCTCACATCCGGACGTGGTCGCCGACGATCACGTC
>NZ_NHNZ01000113.1:0-5921 GCF_002727095.1 Halorubrum sp. C191
TGTCCGGACTGCGGGTGCTGCTGCGCGGAAACGCGCAGCAGCGCCCGCCACACCCACATTTTCAGCCGATCAAACGACTTGTAGATCGTGCTGTAGTCTGGGAGATCGTCCCGATCTAAGTCGAGTACGTCACGAATCTCGGCCATGTACTTCAGCCGATTCGGCGTTTCACGGTAGCTGTGGCCGTCTTCGACCCGAAAACAGTGTAGAACGACGTGTTTCCAGCGGGCGAACCCGCCGCTGGCGGGCTCGCCCGCGTGCTTTCCCAACGCTTGTTTAGCTAGGTCACGACACTGCTCAATGAAGTCGAGGAGATCGACTTCCATGGACAGAATCGATTTCCTCGGCTTCGTCCTTCTACTCCGTGATAACAGCTGATTAGATCGCTATTCAACACAGCACATTTCAGGCAATTCACATGGAACCTTCCTGTTACCTTGGCTTTTGGAGGAGGGGATCCACGATCATTACGCAGTCGGGACACTCTGCCCAGACACCTGCGTCACTGTCTTTGGTTTCATACTCGATCATCACGGACCCCTCACGAACCTCGGAGCCGCATTGCGGAGGGGTACCCAGCATGGGATTTGGTTCAGTCATCACGTGATTTGCGGGGCAGTCCCACTCGTTAGGTGTCGTTACAGTCGACAGCCTCCTAATTCTTTGTCAGACACTGGCGACCTGTTCTGATGGAGAAACACGTACTACCGGCGTGCCAGCAGAGTACGAGTCTCATCAGCGAATCAACGACACAACAGCAACTTTTGGATCGAAACGAGATGTCAAAATTTCACAGGTCAGTTCCATGATCAGGAGAGTCCGGAATGGAAATCTCCGAGTCAAACAGTGCGTAGTATCCTTCCCGGTCTGTGGCCCGCCAAAGGATCGGTTCGGCGTCTAGGTGTTCTACACAGTGCCAGAGATAGACAAGTCGACCAATCCGTCCGTTACCGTCCGCAAACGGGTGGATCCGTTCGAAAGCAATATGCCACTCGACAGCTCTGACTGGGTCCATAGGCCGCCACTCTAGCAAGTCTGTCATTGCTAACTTGACGACCTCTGGTGACGGCGGTCGTCGCCCACCAATCTGGACGTGAATGTCTCTGTAGTGGCCAGCGATCTCAGGTTGTCGATTTTTCAGAATGTGTTCGTGTGCCACCTGAAGGACATCGTGGGTGAGTTTGCGTTGCTGTCGGAGATACGTCCAGGCGTCGAAACTATCTGTGAAAGCGCATTCGCTGTGAACATCCTCGATAGCGTTTGATTCGGTGAGGAACTCTTCGACATCGACCATTGGCGTTGGTGTATCACTTCTAGGCCACCATGAAAGCACGTCGATGATTATTTTCCGGAACGTCCGCTACCGGTAGAGACTATTCTTTGAGGTCCTTCCTCGTCGCAGTTTGCCGAAAGAGATGAGGCCGTGCATTCGATTACCTTCCAATATGAACAACATTACCTAGTGATACGACATCATCTGGAAATATCTGGTTGGTTTCCCGTTTGAATACAATGTATTTCAAATTCTGACCGGATTGTTTATGATAGCAGCGTGTACACCCAAGAGTAATGACTGGACTCAAACTCCCAGACAGGATCGTCGTCAATGGCGTCGACTTGATAAAAAGCGAAAAGCGGCCTGAACTCCTGCTCTCGTACGCGATCGCTCTCTGGTACAACGGCGTTCCGTTTCTGATCAACGACACGCTAAATCATATCGGCTGTAGTCCCCCTCCTAAACTCCGCACGCTGATTGGCTGTTCAAAGAAACGCTGGGACAAGGAGTATGAGCCAGTGCTGAAGCGGTTTCAAAAGGTCGGAAACATAAAAGAAGA
Source organism: Halorubrum sp. C191 (assembly GCF_002727095.1). Classification (NCBI taxonomy): domain Archaea; kingdom Methanobacteriati; phylum Methanobacteriota; class Halobacteria; order Halobacteriales; family Haloferacaceae; genus Halorubrum; species Halorubrum sp. C191. The sequence goes on from NZ_NHNZ01000113.1 coordinate 1,836, forward strand.
GACGATCCTGCGGAGAAAGGTCAGGTGGAGCCCGCAAAAGAAGTACCGACGAACGCTTGGGGAAGCCTTTGGACAAGTGATGATAGACCATGGACTGCAGAGTTCAATCAATGAGAGCGTTGGCCTTGTTGGCGATTGGAATGAGTCTCTCAGACACCGGATGGGCGTTGAAAGACTACAAACGATACATATGCGCGCTGACCACTCTGTGACTCCGTACCCTGACGTCACGAATAAAGTTGCGCCAGATATCTACTGGAGATCTGTTGACTCTGTAGAAGTGGTTGGCACGTCCGTGGAGACCAAGTTTGACACTTGGGGTGGTGAGGTCATAACCAACCACAATAATTACAAAATGTTGTCACGTAAATACAAATCATTCGCGTCCAATCCAGATTGTAAATACATCTGGGTATTCGACGATCGACATCATGCGGCGAATGCGCTTAACCAGTTAGATTACGGTGAGAAGCAGGGTTGTTCACTAATTCATGCGCCGTATAGCAGACCGTGGAATTACTCGATCAAGACACTCAACGAGTACATCACTCGAAGCCAGAATAACCCAGACTACGAGTGTGCAGGCATCGACCAAGTCACAACGCTAACTGCTCTCCAAGATCAGATTTCTACATCTGACGGCAGTCACCAGAGCTTATATCCATTAACTGAGACTTCTCCAGTACGAGTCAATTGACCAAATAACCCCGTTTTTCTGTGTTTAGGTTCTCTCTCCCTACTCTAATACTACTACTGGAAGTACCCGAATTCTCCAAGTAGCGATTACGCACAGGTATGAGGGCTATAGTTTGTATTTAGAGGATTGAATGTGCGTACTCGTTTACGCACATTATGCGGATTATATTGCCTAATAATGTCCGTAAAGTAAATTTTACGTGATAATAAAAAGCCGTTTACGCAGTCCATTTTTGATCGGGTCCCAAGATTTTACGCAGTTTCATGACAGATATATTTTATAGATTGTGATTCCCACGTCAATCATCATCTCCCTAATCGAACTGGCGAGATCAACCTGATCTGAAGCCTGAAACTATTACCATTTCTACCCTACTTCGCTCTGGCGGATGACCCGCTGCTCGCTCATGGAATAAGGATTGTCGGTGGACACCCACTCTATCTCGACAAACTCTCCGGACGATGAAAGAGTATGAGTAGAGACAGGTGAACTCTTTCAGGGCTGGATCCCGAGACATTCTGACTTGAGTTCGGTAGAAGGTTTTTTGAGAAATGTAATCACAATACGGTATGACCGAGAGCGACACCGAAAGTGACGACTGGGGGCAACCGCGAAGCTTGGTTGAATTTTTTCTCCGAAATGAAGAGTCACTCCGTCGAATATTGGGCGAAGTTCACGAGAAACAGATGCTGGGAGACTATGAGGCGGCACGGGAGCAGCTACGCTCTTTGGCTGTGAAGAGAACAAAGTGTTTCAGGTCGCTGTCTTCACTGTGCTTGAGATAGAGCGGTTTTATGACTACCTCAAGGAACAGTACAAGGATGAATCCGCACCGGTAGAGGAACTCCAGTCGTTCGGTAACCGATATCAATATTTGTCATATAAACTAAATATTTCTCCAGAGTATGGATACTGTTACCCACGATTACCCTCCGAAAGCACTAGCATCGTATCAGGCCCCACCACGATAGGCCAGCACCGACGCAGCTACACTCCGAGGAATGCCGGGTCGACGTCGTTCAGGCGACCGGTCGATTCGAAGTAATTCCTGAAGTCCCGGTAAAGTTCCGTACACTTCCCATCAGTGTCGTATCGAAGGGTGTGAAAATCACCAACGACCGCACAGTACCGCTTAGCCCGAGTGAGAGCAACATTGAGCCGTCGCGGTCCGTCGTTGGCGCGACCGAGAAAGCCGATGTCACCGTCGGCATTACTCCGAACAAGCGAAATGATGACAGCAGTCTTCTCGCTGCCTTGGAAGGAATCGATAGTGTCGACAGTGATCGCGGTCGCGTGGTCGACGTGATCGTTGAGTTGGTCACGGAGTAGTCGAGCATGGGCAGCGTACGGTGTGATCACACCGATCTCTTCTGGTGGAACATCTTCAAGAGTAGTCTGAATAAGGTGAACGACAAGACGTGCTTCAGCCTTGTTGGCCCGGGAGTGGTCGACGATATCGACCGAACCACCGATATTGTAGCCTTCAATCGCTGGCGTGTCAGCAAGCGGGGTGACGACGCGGCCGGTTCGGAGCGACCCATCGTAGAACTCGCGGTTGGAAAAGTAGGCAATGTCGGGGTGCATCCGATATTGGGTCTTCAGTTGGAGGCCAATACCTTCATAGACGCCACCGTCGGCGTAGAGGTGTTCAAACAGTGAGAGTCCATATCCAGAATCGGGTGGATCGTCTGTCGCACTGAACGGTGGGAGTTGTTCGTGATCACCCGCAAGAACAGCTCGGTCGACGCGGGCAAGTGGAATACACGATGCGGTACAGGTCGACTGCGTCGCTTCATCAAGAACGAGGAGGTCGAACTCACGGGCGAGCGTGGCTGCACTGCTGTTGGTCGCTGCGACAACCTCAGCTCTTTCAGCAACATCTTGGTAGCTCTCCCGGAGGACATCATGCGTCGACCGCTCGGCGTTGACACGGTCAAGAGTGAACTCGCCGGATCCGTGTTGTCCGTAGGCATGGAGTGACCCAGCATCAAGATCACTACGTGTCGAGTTGCCGGCGACGAGGTTGTCTAGCGCCTGGTTCGAATCCGTACAAACAAGCACATCCTCGCCAGCGTCAACAGCGCGACGGATAATTTCGACGAGTGTCCTTGTTTTCCCTGTGCCCGGCGGCCCGTGAATACAGAAGAGCTCATCGGCGATGAGGGCATACTCGACAGCGAGCTGCTGTTCTTGGTTGAGATCGTCATCAAACGATTCGCTCAGTGCGGCAGCCTCATTCGAGAATGTAAGCGGGCGATCGCCGACAAGCACCTCGTGGAAGGAATCATCTCGTAAGGACTCAATGGCGGTGAGTTCGCGATCGAAGGGAACTGGATTGAGCCGTTTGGAACACCCGATCGTATGATCGCCCTCTAGATAGGCGCTGACTGTTCCCGTAGTATCGACGGTCTCCCACTCGAGCGTGAGCCAGACATTCAGCCCACGGACGCGTTCAACTTCGGCAGCAACCGGGAATGAATCAGGTGCGTCGTCAGCGTCGGCATGAATCAGAACCTCGTTATCTTGGTAAATGCCGAACTCGCTTTCGACAAAGTAAGCCCAGTCGTCATCGCGACGGTCTTCGCGCCGTGGATCAAGATCGACTCGGAAGCGGTATTCACCGTTTTCTTCGCCACGACACAGCAGTTGGGGAATGGCGGATTCACCGCGTTCGTACAGCGCTCGTGCTGAGAGATTGCGAGCTTGCGTCTCGTTACTTGCTCTCGTCGCCGCACGCTCATCGGCAATATAGTCCCGAAACTCTGTGAGTAAGTCGGCGTCTTCCACTGGATGTGTCGGATCTTCGTGGTCGTCAATCGGAGCATCGTACCCTGGTGGGTACGTCTCCGGAAGATAATCCGAATGCCAGAACCGAATTCGATTCGCAAGTTGCGTGCCGCCAAACTCGTCAGCGGCAATCGGTTTCACATCACCGTCTCGCTCAACGAGGAAGATCTCGCCACGTACCTCGTGGTCAGTGTAGGCAACGAACTCCTCGGTCGGCGTCGCGTTGTCGAGCCCGTGTAACGGGATACATGTCCAATCCCGGTCAGGATGGGAGAGTTCGTCGTGATGGCTCGCAAATGTGGCGATAGGGCGGACTGGAATATGGTCAGTTGTCTCAGAAAGTGTCGTTTTGGAGGCAGTATGGAGGACAGCATCAGTAAGCGAGAACTGATCGGCGGCATACTCAAACAACAGAGACATTGAGTAACATGCTCTCTTGACAGCATATAATACTTCGTCGCTATTGGGCTACGGAAAATTGAGGAGGAAGTCTCGCGCTTTGACGTAAAGAGAATATCAAAGACTGTCGAGACGAATGCCTCGGTTTGGCACCGAAGCTATTCACAAATTGTGGGCGGTACCACACACACCCCGGGTGTCGA
>NZ_NHNZ01000218.1:0-1592 GCF_002727095.1 Halorubrum sp. C191
CTCGCCGCCTGCTCCCTTTCCCCGGACGTATCCGGGAGAGACATCGCCGTCGTCAGTGACACAACGAAACAAGATACCATAGTTTTGACTCTTCAACAACCGCCGTCAGTAACGGCTACTGTATCTTCTGATCGTAAGAACGCGCCGCTGACAGCTTAGGACTACAAACAATCGACCCTACCCCGTCGCTGTCTTGCGTTCAACAAGGCAACAGTAGCAGAAAACTACCACCACCCTACCACTTGGCCGGCGGCTTGCGCCCTGGGATAGGCGTCCTACTTCCACAACGCGCGTTACAGATCCAGGCGTGTCTACAGAAATACAGCTCTTAAGGACGTTAACAAATCACAGAGCGATTCGTTGGCCCACTAGACACTGAACATTTATGGGTAGCTGCAGCCCACCTACTCGCTCCCCTCGATCGCTCGTTGAGGAAGGGGCTTCAGCGCCTCAATCCAGTCAAATCCTAGTACCTCACAAAGCCGGTTAGTTAGAACTTCTGCTTGCTGCGAATGTGCCTAGCAAACAGCGGCGACGCTTCGCCGAGGCGGGCGTCGCCTCTGGTGGTGGCCGTACAAGGAGTTCGTCAATATGGTCCGACAGGTCGCGTGGACGGCCCTCGCGGTGCGTCGGGCCGTCCCCGCGAACCGGCCTCCCGACGACCGATTCCACCGGTAGTCACTGACCGAGCAAGCGTTTTCGCAAGTGGCAACGCTGTCGCGTCGGCGGCTGATCGCCGCCGACAGCGACAGTTCCGCCTTCGATCAGCGTTGTTCAACCGCTATCGACGACTTATCACGACAAAACAGGTGGCTCAGGTCAGACTAACTGGCGATGCTTTGTGAGGTACTGAATCCAGTTCCATTCGGTTCTAACATTTTGATCACCGCTGTATATCGATTGGCATATCTATTACGTACTGCCATTACAAAAATATATTATAGTTATTTTTTTGCGGCCTAGAAAAAGCAAAACTGTTGTACGGCAAAGGTATATTATGATATGTAAGTATACATGTAACGCACATACAAATAAATTCTGATATGAGTATGTTTGCTGACAACACGATTTGACCCTCAACCCTATTGTTCGGGTTGCTTTGCGTTACAGTGAGGTTCAGTAGTATTACAGACTTAGTAATGTAATGGCAATATCAGGCCAACCTGGACTCACGCTCGACAAAACAACTTGCCCGGCGATCAGACCAAAGCTACACCACCTCAGTTTTGTCTGCTGTGTTGACTCGATGGAAACGCTGCTACCCTAGGAGAGCGTGAAACAAGACATGGGGCGCAAGAGACCGACCGCTATTCCGTGCCTCAGAGCACGTCGTGTTGACTGGTCCGTGTGCGAAAGGAGCCGAGTCATGGGCGCTACAGCCCGGATGCCGCGCCCCGCGGCATCCGGGAAAGCCCGAATAGGTGAATCTCTGCTTCACGCACTGGCGTCCCGGGTGAATAAGCTATGTACCTCGGAATCGACGTCCACAAACGGTACGCACAGGTGGCAGTGATGGATGAGGCTGGGAAGATCGTCGAAGAGGTTCGCGTTGAGAACGCGAACCTCGACGAGCTCGCCCAGCGGTACGCCGG
>NZ_NHNZ01000077.1:0-1176 GCF_002727095.1 Halorubrum sp. C191
AATGAGGACGGTGAGTATATTTACGTCAATCAGGCCTACGCAGACATCTACGGATATGACCCCGACAAGATGGAGGGGAAACACTGGGAACTGATCTACCCCGACAGCGACACAGCGATGGTGCGGGACGTTATTTTGCCGACTGTCGCCGAAGACGGCTACTGGAGCGGGGAGACAACTGGACTCCGAGCCGACGGAACGACCTTCGTTGAGGATCACACCGTTGCTCAGACGGAGACCAGTGAGCTAGTCTGTTCGGTACGGGATCGCTCTGTGGAACAGGAACAGGAGATGGCACTCACTCAATTTCGAACACTCGTCGAGACTCTCAACGACCCGGTCTACGTACTTGATGAAACAGGACAGTTCGAATACGTGAACGACGCGTTCATCGAAATGGTTGGGTACGAGCGTGAGAGAATTATTGGAGCGTCACCAACACTAATTAAGTCATCGGAGGTGGTCGACCGCTCGGAAAGTCACCTCGGGAGGCTTCTTTCGTCGAACGGTCCCGACAGCGTACAGTTCGAGATTGAGGTCCAGCCCGCCAAAGGGGAGCCAATCCCCTGTGAGGATCACATGGGCGTCTTACCCTACGAAGGGGAGTCTTTCGAGGGGTCAGTTGGGATTTTGCGTGATATCAGTGAGCGTAAAAAGCGCAAAGAAGAGCTTGAGCAGACAAATACTGTCCTTCGAACAATTGTCGAAAATCTACCGATGGGCGTACTCGTTGAAGACGCTGAACGTGACGTACTCATGGCAAACGACCAGTTGGGCGAAACACTTGGTGTCCCGATCGACAGTGAGGAAGTAATCGGACGCGACTGCGCCACAGCAGCTGAAGAATTCAAATCCCGATTCACCGACCCAGAGGCGTTCATCGAGGCGATTTCCGAGCGACTCGAACAGCGGGAGCTGGTTCAAAACGAGGAACTCCAACTCACAGATGGTCGCGTGTTGGAACGTGATTACGTGCCCTACACCCTGTCCGAAGGTGAAGCGAACATATGGTTATATCGTGATGTCACGGCACGCAAGCAGCAACGTCAAGAACTTGAGCAGGCCAACGAGTTCCTTTCACAGACCCAAACCGTCGCAGATGTCGGTGGCTGGGAGCTTGACCGCCGAACTGAGTCACTCCGGTGGACCGATGAAGTCTCAGTCGATCACATCGAC
>NZ_NHNZ01000132.1:0-4287 GCF_002727095.1 Halorubrum sp. C191
ACCGTCGACCCCGAGCCCACCCACGACCGACTCGATGGCGTCGCTCGCGGGGGCAGTCGTGAGGACGACGCTCGCGCCGCCCAGCTCCGAGAGCCGCGCGGCCGGGTCCGACTCCGCGGCGTTCACGAAGTGGTCGGCCCCGAGGTCCCTCGCGAGCGGCTCCTTCTCGGGGGTACGCGAGATCGCGACCGTCTCGTAGCCGGCGGCGTGCGCGTACTGGACCGCGAGGTGACCGAGCCCGCCGACGCCGACGACGGCGACGAGGTCGCCGGCGCGGGCGTCGGAGTTACGCAGGGCGTTGTAGGTGGTGATCCCGGCGCAAAGCAGCGGGGCGGCGTCGACAGCGTCGAGGCCGTCCGGGATCGCCGCCAGCGCCTCGGCGGGGACGGTGGCGTACTCGGCGTAGCCGCCGTCGAACGTGAGCCCGGTGATCTCGGCATTCTCGCACTGAAGGAACTGCCCGCGGCGACACGGCTCGCAGGTGAAACAGTGGCCGCCGTGCCACCCCGCGCCGACGCGCTCGCCCGGCTCCCACGCGTCGACATCGGCGCCGACCGCGTCGACGCGCCCAGCGATCTCGTGGCCGGGGACGCGCGGGTAGTCCACGCCGGGATAGCCGCCCTCGACGACGAACTCGTCGCTGCGGCAGATCCCGCACGCCTCGACGGCGACCCGGACCTCGTCGGGGTCCGGTTCCGGCACGTCGCGCTCCACGAGTTCGAACTCGGCTCCGGGCTCCGGCACGACCGCGGCACGCATGGTGTCCGTCATCGGAACATGCTCCGGTCGAGACGATCAAGAAGCTGACGCCGGCGGCGATACGACCGGTCGGCGGCGGGGGGCGTCAGCCCTCAGATCCCGCCGGCGGCCATCGCGAACAGCGCGACTGCGATGACCGCGAACAGGCCGCCCACGCCCGCCTTGATCGTCCCGGTGTCCAGCGCGGTCGAGACGTACGGGGCGATCTGCCCGCCGAGCGTCGTCGCCGGGACCGTCCAGACGACCATGTTCCACGGCGTCGTCGCCAGGTCCATCGTGTGGCCGCCGACCAGTCCGCCGCCGAACACGTGGACGACGGACGCCAAGACGGCAGTCGTCGCGACGACGATGTGGTTGGTGCCGATCGCCACGCGGACCGGGACCTGCGTCCGGAGCATCGAGATGATCCCGAGCTCGCCGATCCCGAAGCCGGCGAGCCCCTGGAACACCCCGCCGACGCTGTAGTTGAGGAACCGTTCGAGGTAGCCGCCGCGGGAGTAGGTGTAGTCGTCGCCGTCGCGGTCGACCCGGGTGACGGTGCCGGACTCGTCGGTGTCGACGCCTGCCGGCCCGAGCTTGTTGTCGTCGTCGGGGAGATCCGGTGACGAGCCGCCGTCGGTCGCGACCTCCTCGTCGCCCCCGCTCTCGGTGGGGTCGCCGTGGGCCAAGTTGGCCTTGAACAGCAGGTACGAGGCCGCCAGAAGCGCGACCCCCAACAGCGCGTGGAACACCGGTTCGGGGATCACGAACGAAAGGAGCGCCCCGCCGACGACGAACGGGACGCCGCCCAACACGAGCGAGAGTGAGAGCCGGCGGTCGACGAGCCCGTACTGGATGAACGCGAGCGACGAACTCGACAGCCCGAAAGACTCGCTGATGAGGCCGATCTTCACCAGCGTCGTCGGCTCCAGCGGGTAGGCGACCAGCGGGAAGGCGAAGATGAGGAACGGCACGAACAGCGCCGACCCGCTGATCCCGACGGTGTTGACGATCGTGGCGCCGGCGGTGAAGACCGCGAACAGCCACCAGTACTCGGTCCAGTAGCCGACGCCGGCGTCGGCGGGCGTCGGCGCGAAGGCGTACACGCCCCCGACGAAAGCGAGGGGAGCGAGGAAGACGAAGACGTGCTGATAGCGCAGAAAGGCGCGCTGAACGTCGCTCGACAGTGACGTGCTCATTGAGGCGTGGAACGCGGGTTACAGGGAGACGAATAAATGCGTTTTCACACGTCACGATAGTGATGATCGATCGTCACCGTCGCGGAGCGCGTCGGAGCGGGTACCGCACCTTCGATATCCGACCGGACGAGCGCACGTTTTCGCGGCGTGAAATGAATGGACAGTGACAGAAAAGAAACGGTTAAACGGACCCGTAGATCACCCGCGGATCGAACGATGACACGGGATCTCGGGACCGCGGCGCGCGGCGTCTCGGGGACGGCGACGCGCCCGCCGCGCGCGATAGACGCGATGAGCGGAGAGACGACGACTGCGGACCGGCGGAGCCGGAGGACGGGGCGGTGAGCGACGGAGCGACCCTCCGGATCGTCGACGAGCCCGACGAGGGGTCGAGCGGTGCGGTCCCCGCGCCGGTGCCGCCGGACGACCCCGAGGCGTGGTACGCCCCGGACGTCCGGGCGCAGTACGAGGCCGCCCCCGGCGTGGTGGCGACTGTCCGCGAGCGCGACGGCGGGCGGTTCGGCTACGACGCCCGCGAACCGCCGCTGTCGGTCGGGGACGAGCGCGCGCTCGACCGCGTCCGGGACCGCTTCTCCGCGGTGCGGCACCGTCGCCCGCTCACCCGGGTCGGGGTCGTCGAGCGCGCCGAGGCCGGGTTCGAGCCGAAGTACGCGGAGGCGATCGACCGGTTGGTGGACGCGAGCGCCGCCGCGCGTCGACGGATCGACTACCACGCGCTGCGTGAGTTCCGGCTGCTCGGCGCGCTCACGCCGATCGCCTTGGACGACCGGATCGAGGTGGCCGACGTGGGCGACGACCGCGAGCTTGTCGTCCACACCGAGACGTTCGCGCCGCTGGAGACGGGGATCGACGCCGACGCCGACTACGTCGAACGCGTGGCGGCCGAGCGGCTCGCGCAGTACGCCGTCGAGTTCGCCGGGCTCGCGGTCGAGGTGGTCCTCTACCGCGAGCGGCTGCTCGGCTCGGACGCGTTCGAGACGAAGTACGCCGTGCTAGAGCCGGACCTTCTGCCCGGCGACGAGGAGCTCATCGAGGAGTGTAAGTCGCGGATCTGGGAGACGACCGTCAGCGACGTGATCGAGGATCGGGAGTCGTTCGTCGCCGCCCGCGCCCGCCGCTTCCTCTCGCGGCGGCTGACCGCGCGCAACACCCGGGCGTGGCTCGACGCCGCCGCGTACCGGGCGAGGTCGGCGCTCGCGGACCGGGGGCTCGTCGCGCCGCCCGTCGACTCGCGGTTCGCCCGCGACCGGCTCGACGACCTCGCGTACTACGTGCTGCGCGACTTCGTCGGCGAGGGGATCCTCACGGTCCCGATCCGCGACCCGCACCTCGAAGACGTGGAGGCGAACCGGGTCGGAGAGCGCGTGAAGGTCGTCCCGCGCGCGTCCGTCCTCTCCGGCGCGGCGGACGAGACGGGCCGTTCCGCCGCCGCGAGCCGGGGTGACGGCGAGGCCCCGGCGGTCGGCTCTCGGATCCCGACGAACCTCGCGTTCGACGACGAGACGACGTTCGTCGACGTGGTCACGGGGATCGCCGCCCGCGACGGCACGGAGCTGAACGCCTCGACGCCCTCGGCGAAGGTGAACCTCGAGCTCGACGGCGTGCCGCAGACGATCCGGTGTGCGGTGGCGCTGCCCGTCATCTCCGAGGGCGGGCCGCACGTCTCGATCCGCAAGCAGCGCGCGGACGCGCTCACCCCGGTCGACCTGATCGAGCGGGGGACGCTGTCGGTCGAGCTTGTGACGCTGTTGTGGCTGCTGTACGAACACCGCGGCGTCGTCCTCTTCGCGGGGCCGACCGGCGTCGGGAAGACGACGCTGCTGAACGCGCACGCGCCGTTCATCCCGTTCGACGCCCGCCCGGTCTCCGTCGACGAGGGGTCCCGCGAGGTCCGGCTTCCCCACGAGACGGGCGTCTCGCTCACCACCCGCGACCACGAGGACGCCTACAAGTCCGTGGGGATGGCCGAGCTGATGACTGAAGCCAACTACCTCAACCCGTACGTGGAGGTGATCGCCGAGATCAACACGCCGGAGAGCTTCGAGACCTTCGCGGAGAGCCTGAGCATGGGCCACGGCGTGGTCGGCACCACCCACGCCGAAGACGTGGAGGCGCTCGTCAACCGCCTGCGCGAGCGGGACTTGCCCGCCCGCCTGCTCCGCGAGGTCGACCTCGTCGTCTTCCCCCGGCAGGTCGACGGCGAACGGTACGTCTCGCGGGCGATCGAACCGCTCTCCGAGGCGGCGTACGACGACCTCGGTTCGGAGGCGAAACGGAGCCCGACCGGCGACCCGAAGCGCGGCGGCGCGGGCGCCGTCGAGGCGGGCGC
>NZ_NHNZ01000193.1:0-9123 GCF_002727095.1 Halorubrum sp. C191
TTCCGCGGCCTGTCCAAGCAGGGCTTGGAACAGGCCGCTCACACCTTCGGTATCGTTCGATCACTCACTCTCGCCGGAGGATCTGTCGAGACAGCGGTTGAGTGTCTCGTTATCGGGTCTTTCCGCAATTCTACATAAGAGCGATCGCCAGAGATCCGGACGCGACACTCATCGGTCATCCACACCGACATCGGCCGTTGCCTACGGCGATCCCTGTTGGGAGATCACCGTGTTCAATTGTTCCCAGACCATATCGAACGCCGGCGGATCACCGGTCAGATCCGGCAGCGTGGTCTCCCACTGGTGGCGGATCGTTTCTTGTTGTTCGTCCGGGAGCCCGTCGTTCAGGTCAACGGTGAGCCCATCGTGTTTGCACTTCGCGTCGAAGGCGGGCCCCACGTCGGCAAAGTTGATCGCGACCGAATCGGTTTCGAGCAGCTGATAGAGATAGTCGTCACGCGCGGCCCCGCGCCGGTAGATTGCCTGGAGCTTTTCCGCGAAGATCTCCTCGACGCTGTACGCCTAGACGTTCTCCCGCTCCCGAACCTCGACACGCGGCTGTATATCGACGAGACTCAGATGCTCGCAGATGCCCTTCGTCTCGGCGTGCGTCCACTCCTCGGCTGGAACGATTCGCACCGTCACGCCGAGGCCGTCAGCGGCGACAGTCAACTGGTCGACGAGATCGCCGGCGTCCCCGGTCGCTTCCGTGTCCAGGTCGGGAAGCACTCGCCCTCGGTCTGGGAGACATCGAACACCGGCGCGGGCTTGAACCCGACCAGCCCCTCCGACCATTCTTCGGGCGGCGTCTCATCGTAGTCACAATCGCTGTCCTCGTGGTAGCTCGGCGAGTTCTCACACTCCGGACACTGCTTCGTGATGATCGGGGCCCAGATCCAGATGGCCGATTCCCCTTCCTGGACGTGCCGGTCGAACTCCTCCTGCCACGTTCGGTAGTCTGCGACGCGCGTCGCCTCGGGGCACTGTTGCTTGATGAGGAGCGTGTTCCGGTAGGAGTAGTCGTGAAAGCGACTCTGGACGTCGAGCCACTCTTGGAACTCCTCACTAGCCTGCGCGTCGTCGACGCCGGCGACGAGTTCATCGATCCACTGTTTGATCGTACTGTTCATCTCGTCGTCTCGCGTGTCGGTCTCTCCGAAGGAGACCGACGAATCACTGGTCGTAGCCATTGTGTTCACCGAATCAAGTTCACGGCGACTGCGTCTGTTCAGACCGCGCCGCACCCCTCAGAGCATCCAAAAACCGAGTTTGTCGGTTAGCGGAGTTCGTGACGTTCGTCCGCGAAGCCGACCGTGACAAGGTACTCGAGGAACTCGTCGAACCGCTCGACGTCGCTAGGCGTGTCGGTCGCAAGGTGACGTGCCCACTCGATGGCCCATTGGAAGGCGGGATCTGTCCCGCCCTTGCCGTGTAGATACCACCACCGGGCCGATTTGAGAACCACTATGGGATTCGTCGGCGGCTGCTCACCGGCGAGCCCACGGTGATCGATTCGATTCCTTCGGGTACCTCAGCAGAATCCACCTGGCCTGATTGGGTATTCGATACGTCGACTGGAATGTCGTCGATTGAGATGTCGTTCGGATGTTGTTGACTCACGGAATACACCCCTGAATGAGGACTTACTGGATCGAGCCCCCGCCCTTTCCGGGGGCATAAAAAACAGCACGCTGCGTTACGCCAGCGGGATGTAGACGGTCATCTCGCTCACTTTGAGTTGGCCGTCGTCGTCGAATGCGGTCTGTTGTTGAATCTCGATTTTAGGTCGCTCACTCATCTAGATTGACCCTCTACCCACCGAGGCTCCGACAAGTAGCTCCCCGGCTGTCGCGTCAGTCGTCCCGTGAACAGATTTCAGTAGCCCGCTCTTCGAGCTGGCGGAGGATCTGAACGCGCTGCTGGTTCGCATTCTCGTAGGCGACGCAGGCTCGCAGTGTCTCCATATCGTGAATCGTCACGATGCCGGCGTTGATGAGTCGCGTATTCTGAGGTTCGAGGCGTTGTTCTGGTGATAGTTCGTTCGAGTCTGGGTCGTGCCCTCCTGTGTCGCTCATGGACGGTCGCCTCCGCTCCTGCTGAGGCGAGGACAAACAGCGCCGGTTCTCTCTGGGCGTCACTTTTCAGTAATAGCTACGCACAGATACCGTCGCTGTAGGCATGGGAAACGCTATTTCACTTCTGCTGTCGTTTGAGGAATTCGAGGAGCGTCTCGATGTCGTCGGCTGATGCCGACGATTGGCCGAACATGCTCTTGAATCGGTGATCCAGCCCACCTTCTTCGATGAAGGCTTGGGCCTCACTGAGCTGCGACCGGAGGGCATCAGCATCGCCGCGGTGGAGATGCGACTCGACGCCATCGAGGTCAACCGCTGGGATAGCAGCGAGGACATCAGCGAGATCCGTCTTTCGGCCGCTATGGAGTTTCGCGGCGACGAGGATTTCTCCATCAGCTGCTTGTGCGGTCGTTGACCGGGTCCCGCCCGAAATCATCGTTTCAGTACTGTGCTCACGTAGATAGTCGAACGACCATTCCGCCTCGGTTTGCCGACAGCCAAGCCCATTCACGAGAATGTCGACGCCGACCGGGTGGGGGAGTCCTTCGGTCCGTTCAAAGACGTCGATTTCCCGATTATAGATGGTCTCTTCCGGTGGAACTTCGAGCTCGGCCGTCCGTTCGAAACCGCGTGCTTCGAGGAATGCCACGACGTCGTCGTAGTCATCCGGGGCGATGACGAGATCCAGGTCGGTCGAGAATCGCGGTTCGAACTGACTGATCGCGTACCCACCAACGAGGACGAATCCGATGTTGGACTGTTCCAGTTCTTCGAGTACTTGGATGAGTGCCTCACTGCGGTCTTCTTGACTCATGCTCAGGCTGGCTCCATACGATAGTTCGCATCTGTATCGACATCGTCGTACATCCGACCGAGCATGTCGAGTGCGGACTCGAAGGTTGCGTAGTATTCGTTTGCGAATGCCACGGTTTCTTGGAGTGGGATGACGGGTCGTCCATCGACCATCTCGGCCTCGATTTCTGAACGGGGCTCGAGAACGATCTGGATGGCACCGTCGAATTCGTCGGCAGGCTGGCGTTCCTCCGCAGTCGGGATCCTAAATCGGTCGAAGAACGCCGTCCAGGCGTCAAAATCGGACTCGTGGACGGCGATGAACAGCGGATAGTCACCCGGCTCGCGAGCGACCTGATAGCCACCGCGAGTCCAGATATAGACTGCATCGATAGCGGTGAATGTGTAGTCCATGCCGGCGAACTGCGGAAGGACGTACGCCTCCGGGATTGACGGCGGTGAGGTAGCTGCTGCTGCGGCTAGGAACTCGAGCCCGACATCCCGAATCGTCTGATCAAGGAACTGGAGACCATCATCATACGCGATGTAGCCGGCCTTCTCGAGACGGTTCACGACGCGCCGAATCGTCTCCCGGTTCTCGTCGATCTTCCGCGCGATGCCGGAGATGGAATCGCCTGGGTCGAGCGCGAGGAGGACCTTGAATTCCTTCTCACCGCACACTTCATACATTCTATAGCTACACAAATTTGTGTAACAGACAAAAGTATTACTCTTTGTGTGGAGTTGCTGGCTGGATCTGGCGAGTGTCCTCAGCGAGGTCGTGGATGTACGCTCTGAGGATTTCCATGTCCTCGCGGGCGTCTTCGAGAGTCTTGCCTTTCGCTTTCGCGACGATTTTGTCCTGATCACGGGTGCCAGTTCCGCGAGTGAGTTTCACGGTGATGGAGACGCCGACGTCACTACGTTCGACGTACTCCGTTCGTGACGGCTGCTCACTGGATCCGGTCGGTTCGTCATTCGAACGAGATGGCTGGGTCTGTTCTGACATAGGTTGCTCTCGGTGATTGGTGTTTAGACGGTTGGTGCGACCGACTCGTCAGGCGTTTCGTGAAGAACTGCGTCGATGTCGCTGCTGGTGAGCCGTCAGCATCTGTTGGGACCTGTACATTCGAGCTGGCTCACGACCTCGGTTTTGAACTCTTGGTAGTGATCGAGGGCGAACGCCTCATCGCCCGTGTAATCGAGCAAAAGGGCGAGTGCGAGTTGGGCCGGCCCGCTGCCGCAATATCCCCATTCGAATCCCGAAGGACTGTGATTCGCCACCTTGAGACTCCGCTCTGGCGTGAGTTGTTCTTGATCCGATTGCTTCTCGACGATAGCGGTGCCTCGACGGCGGTAACCGACGTAGATGACGTCGGGATCAGCTGAGGTCCGTGACTGTACATACGACCGTGGGTCGCTGATTCCACTTATTGGTTGGTTCGCGGGAGGCTCGTTCGATCACCCCCGCACCCCTCTCGGGGGGTCAAAAACAGGACGGGCTGCGTTCGACAACGTATTTGGCAGTTGCTGAGGGTGTCATAGAACTCTTGTCACACCGTGATGATCGTGCTCCCCGGATTGTCTCCGCGTTCGTAGTTGGTGATAGCGACGACGAGGCGAAGGCACAGAGCAAGAAATACCTGCGCCCGTGCGTGGACGCGGCCTCGGGCGTGCGTTCGCCCGAGGCCGCAGTCCTTCACTGATTCGTTGGTTCGTTCAACTCCAGTACGGCGGTTGTACGTCTCTTCCAACGTGGACTGCTTCAGCTGAACGTCGTCGCTGTGTTGATCGATACGGTCTTCGACCCTGTACTCGATGTCTTTCGGGTCGTCGGCGTTTCGCGCGTTGTACGGAGCGACTGGCACAACCCCTGCGGCCAGCAGGTGGTCGTGCCAGTCGAGCGTGTCGTAGGCGCTGTCACCGACCATCCAGATCGGTGTGGCGACGGCGAGCGCGTCACGTGTGACGCGCATCGCCGTCTCCTCTGGCGCTTGCTTACTCTCGGTGAACTCGGCTGTAATCGGGATCTTTTGCACGGTCGAGACGATTGTACAGCCGTAGCCGTAGTAGTATTCGTCGTCGGTTGGATCGTAGCATTTCGACGCATCTTGATCGGCGGGCATCGCCCTCACATCGGTTGAATCGATACAGTAAGTCAAGTCGAGCAGGCCGCGGCAGGCGGCCTGCTCGACGAGCCGGTCAAAGACCTCGTCAACGACGTGTTCGAGGTCGGTGGGAAAGCGATCGACCGCGTCTCTCGACGGCGGTCGATCGAACCCACAGCTTAGCCAAACGACCGTGTTCCGAAGCTCTCGTTCAACGGGA
Source organism: Halorubrum sp. C191 (assembly GCF_002727095.1). Classification (NCBI taxonomy): domain Archaea; kingdom Methanobacteriati; phylum Methanobacteriota; class Halobacteria; order Halobacteriales; family Haloferacaceae; genus Halorubrum; species Halorubrum sp. C191. The sequence continues at coordinate 5,196 of NZ_NHNZ01000193.1, forward strand.
CGAATGCCGTAGATGTCCTTGTAGTAGCAGTGGAGAAAGCCACGCATCAGCTCTGGTGGGTTGTGTTCTCGTGTTCGCCCCGTCTTCGCCGGGGCGAACACATCGAACTCTTCGAGAAACTCGAAGGAAAGGTGCTCAAACAGCGCTAGCGTCTCGGTTTCCACGGAATTAAAGAACGAATCTATCGAAGGATCATCTTGCAGGGTCGCTGAACTCATCCACCTCAGCATTCACCCTGCTCTTTGGTGTGCTACTCGTTCTATGACACCCTCTTCACTCCTGTGGGGATGGACTACGGCTACGAACCGATTGATACTGATCGGGACGACGATACGCATCCCGCAGCCGGACACTGAATAGTTAGTTCATGGCTTTTCGCTTCTCCGTCAACTACACCGATTTGGAGGTCTTCGAACGGGTGTCTACGCGGAACCGTCGTGGAACCGTTCGATCGGGATATCGGAGACATCGTCATAATCGTCGTCATCGCCAACGAAGAGCGTCGCGTCGACATGTTCGAACTCAGATACCACACCCAGCGCGAGGTCGATATCTTCGGTTTGGTCTTTCAATCCATGAACTGTCATCGCCGATCCCCCAAGGAGATACACCGTCACGGACTCCGACAGCCAACTATCGAATTCTTTAAGAAACGCTTTGATCGCCTCGCTACCACTGAATACAGTTATGCGACCCCGTACTGATCTTTGAGCGCCCTGAATTCTGCTTCACTCGGGAGGACGGCAGGAAGGTCGTCTGTGGTGTCGAACTCTCCGTGGAGTGTCCGATACATCGCAGTCACTGTCGACTCCAGACTGTACCACTGTGCAGTCTCTGTCAGCGTCTCTTGGTCGATATCCAACGTCTCGATAAGGAGCATCGCATAACTGACGCGACGAGACCCGCTATCGAGGACGAGCGTGTGGCACACGACGTTGGCAGGTGTGAGCTCCTCGTCGGGCGCATACCAGAACGCGGGTTCGCCGGCGAGGAAGAACTGCAGGCCGTACTCCACAAACCGAGCAAGCCCGGCCAGTTGCCAGTCGGTGGCGGCCTTGAGTGCTTCCGTATCTTCGGCTGTCTGTACGCGGACGAGTGCTCGCTTCGGATCACACCATTTGACGGTCGCACTCGGTGCAAGTCCTCGGACGCGCGACCGGTGTTCGTGCCGGACGACTGCACGAGCGAACGTCAGCAGCGGCGAGAGGTCCTCACTTAACGCATACTCCGGGCCCGATGGGGACAGCATCGCGCGATGCTTGAGTGGTGACAGCGCCTTGTGGACACCTTGCCGGGTAATACCAAGTCGCTCGGCGATCGCGGACACGCGTCGGGGCTCGTCGAGATACCAGCACACCCGGAGTGTGGCCGGCGAGAGGAGATCGGGCCACTCGACGTGTCCGAGTTCGGATCGAAGGGCTCGGTATGCTTCGACGACCGGGTGGTCTGTGAGGGAGACTTCCCGCTGGTTGTTTGGCCCACGGTGTTCGGCGAGCAACCCCGATTCGAGTAACTTGTCGAGTACGTCGTAGAGATGAGTCTGCGAATACTCAGTGTCCATCACGAGATCAGCTGCTGTTGCTTCCCGGCCGGTGCTCAACGCGTCGATGACGGCGAGTCCGGCCTTCGTAAGCATTTCTGTCCACTCTAAGCACTATACATGTAAATCCGTTTCTTGATTTAGGTTGACGAAATCTGATCCACTATTGCTACCTCTGTCATAGAATCATCACCAGTGACCAAATTCACTGAGAGGAGACGAGCACGCAAAACAAATTGCGGACAAATACACCGACATCATGCTCCCCGACGGCAGGAAGGCTGGGGACGATACACTGCTGATTCTATCTTTCGTGAACGACGGCGAACTAGAATCAGACGCGGTTTAGAGTGATTGAACCAGGTGATACTCCAGTAGTCGTCTCCATGTGATCTATGACTCAAAGAATCACTGATTTACTGATCGGTGTCTTCCGTTGCGAGTTCGCGAATCTTCTCTTTTGTCTCTTCACGGTACTCTCCAAATGCCACTTCGAAAATGGCCCGGTAGAAGTGTTTGTTCTTTTCGAGGGTGACGCCGTCCCGCTTCAGCTGCTTTTTGAGCCGCGTGAACGTGACCTCGATGTCTTCACTCTGTTTCGGTTCAACGTATATCGTGGCTGAATCCCAGTCTTCTCGGATGTTCAGAGGATCTTCATCAGCGTCTGCTGTTTCTCCTGTCGCAGCCTCCGTTGTGGAAGTAGCCTCCTGCTGTTCTGATTGCTCTGGAGGAGCACCTGGTGCTTCGTGGTCGTCTCTTTCTGCCGCCTCGTCTGCTTCGTCGGCTGCGGCTTCTTCCTCTTCTGGGTCTTCTGATGGGTCCTCAAACCGCTCATCCATTCCTCGGGGCATATTTACACCTCCACCTGCGTTTTGTCGAAGGCTCGTTCCATGGTTTCCGCAATTTCTCCGAACAGGTCGCGCTCGACCTGCTGGTCGTTTGCGTCCTCCCATTCGAAGATATCACACCCATTGTCCCAAGCACGCTGAATTGCTACGCGCATTGGGAGTTTAAATATCGGCGCCAGTGATGCGTATGACTCATCAAAAGCGGCAAGGAATTTCTGTGACTGCCCATCATCTCGATACATATTCGCTAGCAACCCGACGATCGCAATCTCGATCTGTTGGTTGGTCTCAATCGACTCGAGCTGGTCCCAGAGGTCGTCGAGGGCATCACGGGATGTCGCCTGGGTTTGCGCAGCCAGGAAGACGTTCTGTGCCGCGATAAACGCCGCATCTGTCAGAACTGAGAGATCCGGTGGGCAATCAATCAGAATAAAGTCGTAGTCGTAGCCGTCGTCCACCAATTCTTCGAGCGCAAGCTTCAACGACAGCCGAGCACCTGCGTCGTCCATCCAATCTCGGGCAAGCCCCATATCCTTGTGGCTCGGCACAAGATCGAAATTCAGGTGCTCGTATTCGTCGCTATGGACCATAATTTCTGACAGCGTCGTGTTGTCTGTGCGCGGATTGTCGACGAGGACGTCGAGAAGATTTGCGTCATCGGTTGCGAGCCTATTCGGAAGATCGTTTTTTGGGCTTGAGGGATCGTTGTCGTCGCCCGGTCCCAGTCCAAGGCCTTTCGTCATGTCGGCCTGTGGATCCATATCGATTGCGAGGACATCGTGACCGTGAGTGGCCAGTGCCGCGGCACTGTTGATCGTTGCTGTTGTCTTTCCCGTTCCGCCCTTCTGGTTGCCGAAGGCGATCGTGGGAATGCCAGTTGATGATGTGACGCCCCATCCCCGAGGTGGCTCAGTCATGTCTGGATCATTGATTCAATGATTCATAAAGCTACGTCAGACATCTAATCCCGCTCTGGGAATGGTAAAGTGCTGTATTCCGCGGTATAAACCGCTAAAAGGCGCTTATGACGTTGTACTTGGTGAAAAGTCAAAGAATCACTGATTCATTGAGCCAACGCATTCTGGAATCCTCGATTGTCGATTCCTCGGGGATTGGTGCTTGCTACTGGCAGTTACTGAATCAGTGACTCTGTACTTCCCGTGGTGGGTAATTCATTGAATCTCTATCTCTTGGATTCACTGATTCATTGATTCAGTATTTCAAATAGTCGCTGGCTCCGAGATTCTCTGTGATCCACTGAATCCTGGAATCAACCACTCAAAAAATCTTAGATTCACTGAATCTATGATTCAATGACTCTGCGACTCACGGACTCTACGACTTAGTAATATAGACTACCTCGATCCCGTGGACCCTAGCAATACGGACGTAGATTGGGTCGAGAGAGGGTTTGGGGCGGAGTGGTCCTAGTCACCCCCCTGACACTAATGTCTCCTCGCCAATGCCGACGATAAATCAGTCAGGGATAGAGACAGTCAGCAAGATTTTCACCGGGACGAATGATACTGTCAGCTAAATA
>NZ_NHNZ01000114.1:0-5959 GCF_002727095.1 Halorubrum sp. C191
CGGGAGCTCACACGGAAGTGTATCGTCCATAACCTCGAGCAGGCGGCGAGTTAGAGCTCGCCGCCTGCTCCCCTTCTCCGAATGTATCCGAGAGAGGCATCGCCATCGTCCACCTCATGCTTTATCTGGTATCTTGTGAAACTGATGCTTTGGTCGCCGCACAATTCCGCTCGAATCGAATCGTCCGATCTGAGAATCTACAGCTAAAGCGCTGCTACCGGTAGAAGATCGAATATCAAAAATCCGATGTTGCCGCCGTCTTGCGTTCAACACGGCACTCAAGAACAGTTCACACTCGTTTGACTTGACGTACCTGATGAACGTCTGATACGCATCACTATCAGTCCCACCGAGCGTCCGAAGAAAGCTTGTATCAAGCACAAGAGCACCCGGAAACGGCGACGGGTGCTCTTCACTCATCGCGTTGGTACGGTGCGTCCGCAATCGTCCGCTCGTGGATATCCACCGCAAAATCCACGTCAGCTAGTGTCGGGTCGTGGTCTGTAACGACCGCAAGTATCCCTTCGATTGCCTGCGTGACCGCGATCCCCTCAACAGCAGGGACCCCAATCTCATCGGCGACACCGCGGCGAGTAGTGTCTCCTTTGAGATACGAAATTGTGGCTGCGATTGCGGGGGCAAGTTCAGCTTTTCCGTGGCGGTCAACAAAGAGCGCGAGATCCTCATCGACGCTAGTCGCACCGTACACCGCAATAAGGGCGGGACCAAGCTCGATAGTAGCTTGATCCGTCCAATTGCCACTAACGGGATCAGCACGCCAGAGTGCTGACCCATGGTCGTATTCGTCGAGTTCCTCAACGACGCTCAGCTCCGCGAGTGTGTTAGCGTATTTGTACGCCGTACTCTTCGAGAGTTGTTGACGCTCTCGTGCTGCCGTAATCGTGGTCGGAGAGTTGATCAACAGATCAGTATAAAACCGTGCGAGTTCAGGGCTTCCCAACAGCTCCTGAACGACGAAGAACTGCCGGGCCGCACTTCCCGCGTCTCCTGAACCGGCTGAGGGGGACGCATTTGACATGGTCTATAGTACGCGAACTATGGACTAAAACATTTGGGTGGGCACATCGAGTCCCTCTTCGGACTCGAAACCGACGTGATCGCACGGCGAAGTCCCCTCCGTGGGGAGCCAGACGATTTTCTCGTCGCCGAGTGTAAAGACTGGCACACGTCGCTTGTCGGCCGCAACGCAGTCGCAGCCATCTCGCATCGAGCGCTGCTCGCCCGTGCGATGCCCATCCTCGTCGTGGCGTGGGGCGTGACTACGTCGGCGTGGTGGCTCGCGCAACTACTCACCGTCCGAATCGTCACCATCGACGGCCTCACCACAGAGCCGCTCCCACCCCTGACCGAACATCGCCACCGAGGGGTACGTTCCGCACTCGTCGCGAGCCCCGGGTGAGCGAACTCCGAAGCAATATGCCGCAGTTGTTGAGACGACGGAGTGACCTCGACATCGAGGCGCCGGTGTTCTACAGCAGTGGTGGGAGCGGTCCGTGTTACGTGCCGGACCGAACGGGCAACGACGAGTACGTCGACGCCCGCGACACTGACTACGAGTTCGGCAAGGATAGCAAATATTAGTTATTTCTAAGAAAGTATTTTATCAGTAGAGCCTGTAGTCGCTGATACACATGACCACAACTGACGCTCCCCACGATCTGTGGGAGGGAGACGTGAATGAAGCCGCTATTGAGGAGTGGAAAGCAGATACAACCACGTTCGACCGCATCCGGCACGTCAGTGACGTCACCACCGAGCCGCAAGCGGCCAGTACAATAGCCGAACGAGCACAGGTGAGTGAACCAACTGCGCGAAAATATCTCTCGATACTAGCGGAAACTGGCCGTGTCAAAGTAATCAACACAGAGTCCGGAACACGGTATATGCGCGCTCCCCAGATGCTGGCAATGAAGCGTATCGCAGCGATTCATCGCGAACATAGCAAAAGCGAAATCCGAGACTCGATCCGAGACCTCAAGACGGAACTGAACAGCTTCCAAGAGCAGTACGACGTTGCTGACGTCGACGAACTCACTCTCGAACTAGAACCTGGAGACGACGGGTGGCAAGATGTCACTCGCTGGCAACAGATTGAACAGAATCTTGAGATTGTACAGGCGGCGCTCTCACTCTACGATTTCGACCCTGACGATAGCCACGCTGCTGCGGCTCGTGTTGCTGACACCAGCCATGTTACCGGATCGTCCAAGTACGGTACACTCAGCGATGACAGCGAGCAATCAACGGCATAAATGGAGCCTGACACAGATGTCGAGGGGGAAGTCGGACCACTAGACGAGACAGCGGTAGAACAGATTCGAGACGAGTTCACAACGCTGGATGGGCTTGTCGTCGAAGCAGGGTTCGACAGCCTACTAGACCCGACAAAACTCGTCGTCCGACTCGATGACGGAATCGGAGATGCGGACTCGTGTCGGTTCGATGTTCGATGGTACCAAACGGGATACTACAATTTTCACCATACTGACAATCAGGATGTTAACTTTCGATTTGACTACCATCCCAAACCAGACGCTCCGAACAAGCATTTTCACAACCCACCCGATGCGCCGTCAGAGCACCCACAGCGCTCTTGTATTACTGTCACAGAGCCCAGGCAGGTGACACGTGCTGTACATTCTCTCTGGCGGCGTGTATACGAAGAGAACTCGCTTACACAGCTGAACGAAGCAGAAAACCCGCCGTAACATTCTCGCAATCGGTTCCCACGGCTCTCTCGTCGATCTGTCATTCCATTCGGCAGCGGTTGCCCCTCACCGAGCATTACGCGTCTGAGCGATATCCGTCCTAGTGACGTGGGGTGTGACCACCGCCGTATGGTATCTCGCACAGCTGCTCGACGTTCGAATCGTCACCGCCGAGGACCTCTACAAAGACCGGCTCCCGCCGCTGACCGAACGCCGGCCGCCGGGTGGCACGCTCCACGCACGGCGGGAACCGCTCATCCAAGACTTGCGTGACCGACTACCGCTGCTCGTTCACCGTCGAAGCGGGCTGGATATTGAGGCGCCTGTCTTCAACGGGGCGAGTCATGGTCCGTGTTACGTGCCGGACCGAACAGGCAACAACGAGTACGTCAGCGCTCGCGACAGCGACTACGAGTTCGGCTAGAAACGAGCGCTGGAGGGATCACGCGCTCACACGCTAATACCCGCATTCAGACAAGACCACGGGGATCCCACCTGCGTTTTATATCATCAGAGAATGTATCCTGAACTAATGAGAACCGTTGAATCGACCACTCTCGAGAGCCACTTCGATATTGAGACCGTCCAAGCTGTGCTCCGAGAGCATCCGGTCCGGCTCGCGATCCTGTTCGGGTCCCACGCCACCGACACGGCCCACGATACGAGCGACATCGATATTGCGGTCGAGTTTGACGAACACAAGCCGACAGATCGGGGATACAACGACGTGTTCCTTGGGCTGAGCGCCGATCTGAGCGATGAACTGAACACGGATGACATCGATCTCGTTGATCTCCACACAGTCACTCAACCACTCGCGACGGCGATATTCGAAACTGGGATCCTCTTGGTTGGAAACAGCAACCACGCCGCCGAACTACGTCATGAACTGACAGCAAGCGGGACCGACCAGCAAACGCCTCGTCAGTGACCCACGACTGAAGTCGTGGGCTTGTCAGTGGACTCCCCTTCTGTCGTCGAATCGACGCTGGCGGTGAATCCGCCGTTCAGGTTCAGCGTCCCTGACGTCAGCGCACACTGACAGGGTGCGCCTCCATCCGAAGACGTCTGCCCCGAATGGAGTCGTTTCAACAGTTTCCGAGCGATGTTCTTGCTCGCATTATAATCCGCGTTCAGCTCGTAGTCGCACTTCTGACACGCGAATCGGTGTTTCAATCGCCGATTCGTCTCGTGTGTAAACCCGCACTTTGAACACCGCTGGCTTGTGTACGCCGGACTCACCTGCTCGACTTCAATATCGAACATCTCGGCTTTGTACTCGACGTACTCGTACAAGCGACGAAACGCCCACGCGTGGAATCGCTTCGCGCCAGCCATCCGATCACGGATATCGGTCAAGTTCTCGAACGCGACGTGCGTACACCCGTGATCGCGAGCTTCGTTGAGAATCTGATTCGAGGCGCGATGGAGTTCGTTCTGCATCCAGCGGTGTTCGCGATCGTCCATCGACTGGATCGACAGGTGCGCCGACCGTGTCCCTGTCTGTTGCATCGACCCGCGCGTCTTCTCGAACTCGCGGCGTCGATGATTCATCTCGTCAGCATTCCCGATGAACGCGCCCGTGGAAGTCACGGCGAGCGAGCCGTCCACGTTCAAATCGACGCCAAGGACTGTTCTGTGCTTGGCGTTAGAAGCAGCCGCGGACTGCTCGTGGTCGTCTGTGATGCGGCGCATCCGTGCGTGGAGGTAGAACGCCTCGGTCGAGCGATCGTACTGGAGCGTGGACATCCGGAACTCGTACTCCTCGTTCAGCAGGTACTCGCCGATCGGCGTTCCCGTCGGATCGTCTGGCAATACGTACTCACACTCGACGCGCCCGTTCACCGTGGAAAGGGACACGTGGTCGCGGTGGAACGTCGCGCTGCGCTTGTCGTAGACGACGCTCCACGCGTCGAACTGTGGTTGACTGGTACTCTCGCCCTTTTTGAGCCGGGCAACACCGCTTTTGATGGCTTCGATAGCGCGTCGAATTCCCTTCTGGACGAGGTTCGCAGTCAGTTTTGTTTCCTCCCGAAGTCGGTCGTAGAGCGCGTTCTCGGCTTGTTGTTTCGAGGTGACGCAGTGCTCGTCCGGGTGTCGCCACGCCCAGGCTGCGGTCGTGTTCGCACAGTAGAGAAACTGCTCTTTCGTCTGATGGAGGTCGTCGCACCGCTCCTCGGGCACGTCAAGCTTGACTTTGACGGTGCGAATCACATCCTCCATCTGTGTTTCACATGTTGATCTATCCGTTTATAAATTCTACGGCTGGTACTGGGGAGTCAGGTTGCTATCGCTCGTAGTTTGTTATGAGTATTGGCGGATTCCTCCCACGGCTGAAGCCGTGGGCTTCCTCCTTGTTACTCTATGAAGATGACGGAGGCAGCTATCGATATCGCCGAAGAAATCGGCAAACACGAACAGGGCCATCCACCAGCAAGCAACCCGGCATCAATGCGTCAGCTCGGTGAAATAGGCATACTGTCGGGATCACTGGCCGAGGAGATGGCACAGGGCGCTCGATTCCGGAACGTGTTGTCTCACACGTATGGGAACATTATCACTCTTCCATTCGATCCAGCGGCTGGCGACACGGTCACCGCCGTGCCTTGACAGCCTCTTTCGGGTAGAAAGCTGGCGACAGTTCTATTAATACCACCCACGTACCACGATGTATGAGTACGGGTGCAGACGGCGACAGCAACGGGGACATGGTCAAATTGAACGTGAAGGTCCCGAAACGACTTCTCGCAGAGATTGACGAGCTCGCGGAGGAACTAGAGTACACCAACCGGTCAGAGTTTATTCGTGAGGTGCTGCGCGACACCACGGAGCCAATTCTGACGCCTGGTGCCCAAGAGGGCGTCTCGGAGGGCTACGCGGACGTGGCGGCGGGCCGGACGATGTCAACGGACGAGGCCCGCGAACGACTCGGTATCGACGACTGAGGGGGGAACAGTGGCTCACGAGGTCGTTCTGACAGAGACACTGGTTAAAACATTAGAGCAGTTTGAAACGCAGGACACAGAACGGATCATCAACAAGTTGGAGGACATCGTGGACTTCCCCGACCACTTTCTTGATCGGCTGAAGAACCACCCCGGCTACAAGCTTCGAGTTGGTGACTTCCGTGTCTTAATCGATTGGGACAAAGACAACGAGGTGATCTACGCCATCGATGCTTTCGAGCGGAAGAAGGAGTACCGTGAACTGGGTGAACTACCCTACCCTAC
>NZ_NHNZ01000052.1:0-3729 GCF_002727095.1 Halorubrum sp. C191
TATTTAGCTGACAGTATGAATCGTCGGCTCAAAAACCGGATCCGCACCCGGGTCGGACTCGACGCTGCCCGTGACGTACGAGATCTTCTTGCGTTCTCGCTCGGCAGCTGCCGGACTCATTTCCCCGAGATAGTGGTTCCGGAACGTCTCCCAGTCCTCCCACCCGCCGAAGCTCATTACCACGGCAGGAAGTACGCCGCAGTCCCACAAGAGATGCCCGCCCCACGTCCGCCGGAGGTCGTGGACGTCGAGGTAGGTCCATCCCTCGTCACCGGTTGCCGCGTAGCGTCGCTCGCCAGCTCGCTTCACCCAGCGATAGATCGAGTTCGGCTCGACGCCGACAACCGGCTCGTCGGGATCACGCTCGTACGAGAGCGTTCGAACGGAACTGGCGAGTTCTTTCGGGATCGGAGTCTCCCGATATTTCCCGCGCTTCGCGTAGTCGTTCCACACGCGAAGGAAGCCGTCGGGAGCGTGGGTGAAGTCGTTGCTGGTGACGCTGGCGATCTCTTCGCGGCGGAGGCCCGCCTGAACACCGAGCCGAAATGCGATCTCCTGCTCGGGAGACTTCGCCTCGTCGATGAGCGCTGCGACCTCGTCGTTCTCGTCGCTCTGGCTGAGCCAGACCCGCTTCCCGTCTCGTTTGGGGTAGTCGTCAAGTCGCACAGTAGGCTTAACGAGGTGGCGCTACTAAAAATCGTGTGGAATAGGTATCTGAGGGGTCTCTTTGAGAGTCAGCTCGGGCCTATCAGTAGCCGAATCCCGGATTCTAACACATCCAGAGACGGTTGTGTTGAAATCCGTAGTCGCTGATAGTTCGTCGAGGTCGTACAGAATACAGAGCGCTTATTCCGTACGCTGCGCTCAGAAGTTGAAGTCGCACTTCTCAGTCATGGGTCGAGCATTGTCTAAACACTCACACGAACTCTCCCTGTTCAGACATCTCGAACTCAAACCGTGCTCCACCATCGGTTCCATCGGCTACAGATAGCTCCCAGCCGTGGGCTTCCACGATTCGTTTTAAGATAGTCAACCCGAAACCAGTGCCACCCTGTGCCGACGAATGTCCCGGTTCAAACACCTCGTCACGCTTTTCGACTGGAATTCCTGGTCCATTGTCTTCGACGTAGATCCCCAGTTCGTTGTGGCGGCCGACACGAACGGTCACGTCAGATCCACCATGTTCAACAGCGTTTCGGAACAGGTTCTCGAACACGTGGCGTAACCGGTCGGGGTCAGCTTGAAAAGTCATCTCGTCGACTATGTCAATAGTTGCGTCGTCCGTGTCTACTGTCGCCCAGCATTTCCCGACGAGGTCAGTCAAACTGACCGACTCTGTTTCGCTTATCGTGTCGCCTTGGCGAGCAAGCGTCAACGTATCTTCGACGATCGCCTCCATCCGGTCAAGCGCCTGTAGTAGTGGATCAAGATGATCGCTTTCTCCCTGCTCGGCAAGGAGTGTAGCGCGACCCTGTGCGACGTTGAGCGGACTGCGCAAATCGTGGGAGATAACACTCGCAAACTCTCCGAGCCGCTCGTTCTGCTGACGTAGTTGTCGCTCACGTTCGACGCGTTCAGTCACGTTCCGGGTGACCCCAACGAGGCGAGTTATCTCACCATCGGAGACCACCGGCGCAAGTTTTGTCTGCCAGATGCGTGCTTCTTCGCTGACCCGGAGTTCCTCCTGATACGAGATCGGTTCGCCAGCCTTGACACAGCGGTGATAGTTCGCGGCTAACTCAGCGCCCTGTTCTTCACCGAACACGGCTTGTGGTGTCTGGCCCTGTACCTCCTCGGTAGTAATCCCTGTCTGGCGCTCGTAGGAAGGACTGAGGCGCTCAAACTCAAATCGGACACCATCTCCATCTTCTCTAACATTCATCAGAAAGATGGCGTCCTCCACGCTGTTCAAAACGGCTTCGTACTCTTCGGCAAGTTCTCGCGCTTCGCGTTCGTACTCTTTTCGCTCAGTAATGTCTCGACTGCTAACCAGAATCCCATCGATGATGTCGTCGTCAACTCGATTCTGTATTGTGGCCTCAATCCAGCGCCACGAGCCGTCGGCGTGGCGGAATCGGACTTCAACAGTCTCGGATTCGGAAGGGTTTGAGAGAACGCCTTCCAGCGCGTCGGTGTTTCGCTCCCGATCCTCGGGATGGACGAACTCGAATCCCTCGTGGCCAACCAATTCGCCAGGGTCGTAGCCGAGAATGCGTGTGATGGCCGGACTAACGTAGGTTATCGTCCCGTCGGTATCAACAACTGTCACGAGATCATTTACCTCCTTAACGAGCGTCCGATACCACTCAGGCTTGTGGTTATTACTCTCTTGGTGGGTTGTATCGTCATCCATCGATTATAATGGGTCCAGTACACGTGTAAGCATATTAAAATCGTGCGCCACCTCCGGCGGAAGCACTACTCCTTGTTGTATATATGGGGGTGGTGGCCAAGATCTTGCTGAGTATACTCCTGTACCTCGCACGCAGATCCTATCGACTGTTAAAGATTTCAACAGGGAACTAGAGACAAAGAATCAAATAGTCAATCAGAGTAGGATTTGCTATCATGCTCCCAGACGACCTCCCAGTTGATCGCCAGAAATTGCTGACGTGGAAAACAGACTGCTGGCAGTGTGGCGAGCAAACACCTGTGGTCTGGCCACGAGGAGACCATCTTGATACGCCTCTCGGAGATATATTAGCGAATTACGAAACTCCTGTTGAACGGGTCTACAGCAATACTCTCGGCAAGAAAGTCTGGGGAAATGTCTGTCAGAACTGTGACTCTTACCAAGGAAATCATTTCATCCAGCAAGAGGCACTGGAGATTGACCCTCCACTAGCAGACTGTCCACATTGTGGGGATGAAGGGCCGTGTTGAATCGCTGTAAGGCGGAGAGATTCACTGTTTGACGAAGCGTTTGATGTTATAGACGACACACATCAGCGCGATTTCGCGGAACTCACGGAACCATGACCGCGCTCGCACGGCGAAGCCGAGCGAGCGTTTCACAGCCGAATTCAGGGGTTCGGCCATAGAGCGTTGATTGTAGCGAGTATCGTCGATTCTAGCGTTGTGCGCGTGGTCGTACGGAGCGAAGATGCGGTGCTTGATCAGCGGTCTGATCCCGAGATCGCGTAATCCGTCACGAAGCGATTGCTTGTCATAGCCTTTATCGGCCGCGAGAGACCGCAGATCGCCCGCGTTCCGGCGAGCGATCTGCTCAGCAAGATCGGCGTCACTTCCCTCCCGGTTCGTTGAGCAGTGAACGTCAAGGACGGCTTGAGACGCTGTATCGACGAGTTTCGTGACTTTCAACTTCTGAACGCGGTAGCTGATTCGCTGGCAGTAGTGGCGGCTCGCTGGTGAGCGGTCGTAGAATGTGGCGTCGATCGCGGCGTGTTCTGAGAGATCGTGCAGCTGCGCCGACTGGCGCAGCAGCACTCGACAGACGCTCATGCTGATCCGGTCGAACGCCTTACACAACGTGGACGGCGCGGGGAGATCGGCCGCGTCAAGGCCGATCTCCCCGATTATTTGTGGCATCTCTTTGAGCAGGTCGATCGTCATGCGGTACGATGAATCGAGGTAAATCCGTAGACAGTGAAGGGAAACGAGTGCATAGTCGGCGAATCCGCCGCCACCTTCCGGGGCGGCGGATTCGCCTCCATCGCCAGTAACTCTTTGAGCAACCGGTACAACCTCCCCGATGAAGCGGGAGATTTG